>CALZLE010000485.1 GCA_945788205.1 uncultured Desulfuromonadales bacterium | reverse complement strand
TATCAAACGCCTCACCGATTTGTCGGCGGGTAATCTTGGCTTCTGGCTGCAGAAGCTGGACGAGCTTGGAATCACTCGGTTAAAGGAGTTGGAAAAACACACCGGTACCGGGCGGGAAGAGTTGCGTCAGGGGCTGGAAAAACTTGTCGAAATGGGTCAGGTCGAGGCGCTGGCTGATCAATGGGTCGTTGCCGAGCGGGTGCGCAGCTGGCAGCAACAGTTACCGCGGCTGGTCGCGGATTATCTGGAGCAAAATCGCCTGCGGCACGGTATTCCACGAGCCACATTGCAAGGAAAAATAGCGGAGAAACTCGCTCCAAAAGGTTTTGAAGTGTTGCTGCAGAGATCCGTAGTGGCTGGAGAGTTGGCAGTCAATAGTGATCTGGTAATTACTCCCGGCTGGGAACCGCAGCCGACAGAAGAAGAGTTACAGATTCTGGCAAAAATTGAGCAGCACTTCAATAAGGCTGGTTTCAAGGTTAAAAACCAGAACGAGGTGATCGGCCAGCTTAATCTTGAAAGTTTCGATACTGAACTCTATTTCACTTATCTGGTGTTAGAAAAGGTTCTGGTGCGTTTAAACCCGGAGAGCTATTTGCATAATGATAGCTATCAGAAGGCGTTGCAGCTCTTAAGAGAGATCTTTCAACAACAAGAGTCCTTTTCCTTGGCTCAGTTTCGAGACAAGCTTGACAGTAATCGCAAGTTGATTCAGGCGTTGTTAGAGTATTTTGATGGGTGTAAATACACTCGGAGGACTGGCGAAGAGCGAGTTGCATGGATTCTTCCAAAGGAACTCTAGGGTATGTTATTTCACAGGTTCGATCAGCCTGTTGGCTGATGTGTCTGCATAAAAGGTGAGGAGAACTGAATGACGGATAAAACCCTCCGTCTGACCGCTCTGTCGCGTAGCTCAGGTTGAGCGGCCAAGATCGGTCCTGAGACCCTGTCCCAGGTGCTGGGGCAGCTACCAAAAGTGGATCATCCTGATTTATTATCGCAGGAGATCCCGTTTGCCGATGCAGCTATTTACCGGTTGAGTGACAATCAGGCGATGGTGCAATCGGTCGATTTCTTCACCCCGGTGGTGGATGATCCCTACACGTACGGGCAGATTGCGGCGGCGAACTCTTTGTCCGATATTTTCGCTATTGGTGCCAAGCCGCTGACCGCGATGAATATTGTCGCTTTTCCCCTGTGTCAGCTCGGGCCGGATGTCCTTGTCCAGATCCTGCAGGGGGGGGCTGAGCGGGTGCAGCAGGCAGGGGCTATAATTGTCGGTGGTCATTCGATAGAGGATGATGAGCCAAAATATGGTCTCAGTGTTACGGGGATGGTCGATCCGCAAAAGATGCTTTCTACCCGTGGTTGCTGTCCCGGAGATCAATTGGTTTTGACCAAACCATTGGGGACGGGAATTCTGGCAACGGCCCTTAAGGGGGATGTTTTATCAGAGGCCGATTTGAGCGTTGCTATCGATGGCATGATTACCCTCAACCGTGCCGCAGCAGAAGTTATGCGGCAGGTTGGTGTTTCAGCGTGCACAGATATCACTGGTTTTGGTCTGGTCGGCCACGCTGTGGAGTTGGCTGAGGCGAGTGATGTCGGTATCTGTATCGACACACAACGGTTGCCGGCATATCCACATACTGCTGAAATGGCTGAGATCGGCTTGGTCCCGGAAGGCACCTATCGGAATCGGGATTTCTATTTTTCACGGGTTGATGGTCAGCAGGGGTGTGAGCAGTTCCACCTCGATTTGCTCTGTGATCCGCAGACCTCCGGAGGCTTATTGATCGCTGTTGCACCAGAAAAACTGGAGACATTGATTGCGCGCCTGAATGAAAAAAATATCCCGGCCTACCAGGTCGGTGAGGTTCTGGCTCAGCCACGCGGACGGATGCAACTGATTCGTTAGTTTTAGATTTCCAAATTTGCTTGTTTTTTTAATTTAGTCGCCCTTTTCTTGTTGCTACCAAAATGTTGGGAGGAAAAAGCTAACCCTGCCCCGGGGCAAATTCTGTTCGCTGTTCCGGTCGAAGAGGTGTGACATATGGGCAATCATGAGCAAATTCCCGCCTGGAAAGAACGTAAAGTTCACGAGTATTATTTTTGGGCTTTGTTCCTCTTCTGGACCCTGCTGCTGCTTTTTTCTTTCTTTTTGACGCGGCATAATGCGACCGAACAGCTGACCGACTTGGTCCGGGTTCAGGCGCGTACCGCTTACGAAAAAGATGTTCTCTACCGTTTCTGGAATTCAACCCACGGGACCGTTTATGTCCCGGTATCGGATGACACCCCACCAAATCCCTATCTGGAAATTCCGGAGCGAGATATTTCGACTCCCGGTGGAGTTTCATTGACGCTGGTAAATCCTGCTTACATGACTCGGCAGGCGAATGAGTTGAGCATGAAGCGGTTGGGGATTTATGGGCACCTGACCAGTCTTAAACCGTTACGGCCGGAGAATCTGCCAGATGAATGGGAGCGCCAGGCGCTTCTGGAGTTTGAAGCTGGAAAGAGCGAGGTTTCCTCGGTGGAACAACTCGCCGATCAGCAGGTTTTGCGGTTGATGCGGCCACTGCTGGTTGAAGAATCTTGTTTGCCTTGTCACCAAAAACAACAGTACAAAGTCGGAGAGATTCGCGGCGGGATCAGTGTCTCAATCAATATGGGTCCCAGTTTGGTTCTCCTGAAAAGTAGTCATGCGCGATTGGCGGCAGGGCACTTTCTGCTGTGGCTGACCGGGGTGCTTGGGATCTTGATTCGATCGCGGATGTTGATCAAACGTGATCAGGAGAGACGTGAAGCCGCAGAGCGACTGAAAGAGCTTAATAGTCAACTGGAGCAACGGGTATCTGAGCGGACAGAGGATCTGAATGAGTCGAACCGATTGCTGCAGGAGGACATTCGCGAGCGGATTGCTGCTGAGAAGGAAAAGGAGCGGTTGACCGCTCAATTACGGCAAGCGCAAAAGATGGAGCTGATGGGGACTTTAGCTGGCGGGATTGCGCACGATTTTAATAACTTGTTAACGCCAATTCTCGGTTATGCTGAACTGGCTCAGCAACGTCCAGAAACGCCAGCGGCATTGGAAAGAGATCTAAGCCAGATTTTTGCCGCAGCTGAACGGGGCAAGGGATTAGTGCATCAGATCCTTTCATTTAGCCGTAGTTCCAGTCAGGAACGGGTGATTGTCAGCATGCAACAGATTGTCAAAGAAGTGCTTGAGCTGATCCATCCCACTTTTCCCAAAACAATTAGTGTCGATGCTGAACTTCCCGATCAAGACCTGATGGTTGAGGCAGACCCTGGTCAGTTGCATCAGGTGGTGATGAATCTTTGCACCAATGCCTGGCATGCGATGCAGGGTCAGAGCGGGGTTTTAGAGATCACTTTAGAGGCTGTTTCTGCTCCCGCTGCTAAACTGGCCGGGCATGCTGCCCAGTCTGAAAGCTTTGCCTGCCTGAAGGTTTGCGACAGTGGCTGTGGTATCGATCAGGAGGCCAAGGAGAAAATTTTTGAACCCTTCTTTACCACGAAGAAAGAAGGGAAGGGCACTGGGCTGGGCGGGAGGTACTGCAAGGGATTGTTCAAGGGCCTGGCGG
>CALZLE010000484.1 GCA_945788205.1 uncultured Desulfuromonadales bacterium | reverse complement strand
TGGTTATCGGCAAGGAGATTTTCGGTGGCACCGGCAAAAACTTTCTCAACCCGGCGTTAACCGGCCGCGCCTTTCTGTTTTTCGCCTACCCGGCGCAGATATCCGGCGATGCGGTCTGGACCGCGGTTGATGGCTACAGTGGGGCGACGGCGCTGAGTCGCGCCGCCGAAGGGGGGCTGCAGGCGGTTACCGTCGTGTACAGCTGGTTCGATGCCTTTCTCGGAGTCATCCCCGGCTCGATGGGCGAAACCTCGACCCTGGCCTGCCTGTTCGGGGCGGCGATCCTGGTTTTTACCGGGATCGGGTCCTGGCGGATCATGTCCTCCTGCCTGCTCGGGACGGTCTCGTTGTCGGCGCTGTTTCTGCTCGTTGACAGCAGCACCAACCCGATGTTCGCCCTCGGCCCCCACTGGCACCTGGTGCTCGGCGGCCTGGCCTTCGGCCTGGTGTTCATGACCACCGACCCGGTCTCCGGGGCGATGACCGAAGAGGGGCAATGGCTCTACGGCTTTTTGATCGGTGCCATGTGTATCCTGATCCGGGTGGTCAACCCGGCTTTCCCGGAAGGGATCATGCTGGCGATCCTGTTCGGCAACGTGTTTGCTCCCGTGATCGATCAGCTGGTGCTCAAGTATCACATCAAACGGAGGCTGCGCCATGTCGAGGGATAGCACGGGAAAAATTCTCAGCGTCGCCTTTTTGCTCTGCCTGGTCTGCTCGATCCTGGTTTCGACCGCTGCGGTTGTCTTGAGTGAACGGCAGGAGCGTAACAAAATCGAGGAAAAACGGAAGAACATCCTGCAGGCGGCCGGCCTTTATCAGGAGGATCTGTCGATTGCCGAACAGTACGCCCGGATCGAACAGCGAATCGTCGATCTGCAGAGCGCCTGGTTCACCGAACAGTTCGATCCCGCCACCTTCGACAGCCGCGCCGCCGCCCGCGCGCCGGAGACCAGCCGGGTTATTCCTGAATCGCTCGATCTGGCCGATATCAAAAGCCGTTCGCGCTTCAAGGATGTCTACCTGGTGATGGACGATGGACAGCTGCAGCAGTTAATTTTGCCGGTGCACGGCAAAGGGCTCTGGTCGACCATGTACGGCTTTGTCTCGCTGGCCAGCGACCTGAACACGGTCAACGGGTTCGCCTTTTATGAGCATGGCGAAACCCCGGGGCTGGGCGGTGAGATCGACAATCCGAACTGGAAACAGCAGTGGCGGGGCAAGAAGATCTACGGCGAGGCCGGCGAAGTGCGCATCAAAGTGCTTAAAGGAGCCGTTGATAAGACTTCGGCTGACGCGGTTTATCAGGCGGATGGCCTGGCCGGATCAACCCTGACCGCCCGTGGCGTCGACAATCTGCTCAAGTACTGGATGGGAGAGGATGGCTATCAACCGTTTCTTGCGCGCTTGCAGGAACAGGGGCTAAAGCGATGAGCAAAGCAAAAGATGTCTTACTCGACCCGATCTTCAACAAGAACCCGATCGGCCTGCAGATCCTCGGCATCTGCTCGGCACTGGCGGTCACCTCCAAGCTGGAGACGGTGGTGGTGATGTGCCTGGCGGTGATCTTCGTGCTGGCCGGCTCCAACGTCTCGGTCAGCCTGATCCGTCGTCAGGTGCCGAGCAGCATCCGGATTATCGTCGAGATCACCATCATCGCCACCCTGGTCATCATTGTCGATCAGTTCCTCAAAGCCTACGCTTTCGGTATCAGCAAGCAGCTCTCGGTGTTTGTCGGGCTGATTATCACCAACTGCATCGTGCTCGGCCGGGCCGAGGCCTTCGCCATGAAAAATCCGCCGGGGCTGAGTTTTCTCGACGGCATCGGCAATGGCCTCGGTTACAGTATCGTGCTGATCCTGGTGGCTTTTTTCCGCGAGCTGTTCGGCGCCGGCAAGCTGCTCGGCTTCACCATCCTCCATTCGACCAACGATGGCGGCTGGTACCTGCCGAACGGCCTGATGCTGTTGCCGCCGAGCGCCTTTTTCATCATCGGCCTGCTGATCTGGGCGCTGCGCAGCTGGAAGATCGAGCAGATTGAGGAGGAAAACTAAAGTGCTCCATCCGACTCATTTCACTTGCCAATTACGGCCCTTTTTGTCGCTACCAGCGTTGTGTCAATTCGGCTTAGTTTCGACTCGGCCTGCATTTCCAACCCTTATAAGCGACACTAATTGTTCGAAATTATCCGCGTTCAAGCAGCCGAACGGATCACCGTGATGGAACACTATCTCAGCCTACTGATGAAAGCGATCTTCGTTGAGAACATGGCGCTGGCCTTTTTTCTCGGCATGTGTACTTTTCTCGCGGTGTCGAAAAAGGTCGATACTGCCATCGGTCTCGGCGTGGCAGTGATTGTTGTGCAGACGATCACCATCCCGGTCAACAATCTGATCTTCCAGTATCTGCTGAAAGAGGATGCCCTCTCCTGGCTCGGCCTGACCGGCACCAACCTGACCTTTATCGGCCTGATCTGCTATATCGGCGTCATCGCGGCCATGGTGCAGATCCTGGAAATGGTCCTCGACCGGCATGTGCCGGCCCTCTATAACGCCCTCGGCATCTTCCTGCCGCTGATCACCGTCAACTGTGCGATCCTCGGTGGCTCCCTGTTCATGGTCGAACGGGACTATAATTTTGCCGAGAGTATCGTCTTCGGTTTCGGCAGCGGCACCGGCTGGGCGCTGGCGCTGGTGGCCCTGGCCGGGATTCGGGAAAAAATGAAATATGCCGATGTCCCGGTAGGACTGCGCGGGCTGGGGTTGACCTTTATGATCACCGGGTTGATGGCAATGGCCTTTATGGCTTTTTCCGGCATTCAACTCTGATGGTTTAGCCAAGTAAAATTGACAGATTGACAATGGATGAATGATGACTGAAATCGGTTTAGGCGTCATGATTTTTACCGGCATTGTGCTGGTTTTGGTGGTGTTGATCCTGATCGCCAGGTCGCGCTTGATTCCGGCCGGTCAGGTGACGATCAATATTAATAACGACGAGGATAAACGGCTGATTGTCGATCCCGGCAGCAAGCTGCTCAATGTCCTCGGCAATAAAGAGGTGTTTATCCCGTCCGCCTGCGGTGGCGGCGGCACCTGTGCCCAGTGCAAAGTGAAGATCAAGTCGGGTGGCGGCGATATTCTGCCAACCGAAACCGCGCACATCAGCAAGCGAGAGGCCAAGGAAGGTTACCGGCTGTCCTGCCAGGTCAACGTCAAGCAGGACCTCGACCTGGAACTGCCGGCGGAAATCTTCTCGATCAGCAAGTGGACCTGCCGGGTGCGCTTAAACCGCAGCGTCTCGACCTTTATCAAGGAGCTGGTCCTTGAGCTTCCGGAGGGGGCGGATCTCGATTTCCGCGCCGGCGGCTATATTCAGATCGAGGCGCTGCCGCATGTCGTTGACTACAAAGACATGGAGATTCCGGACCGCTTCAAGCCGGACTGGGATAAGTACGACATCTGGCAGTACCGTTCTGAGGTGGACGAGCCGATCATGCGCGCCTACTCGATGGCCAACTATCCCGACGAGAAGGGGATCATCATGCTCAACGTGCGGGTCTGCCCGCCACCGCCGCAGGTGCCGGGTGCGCCGCCCGGGCAGATGTCGTCCTATATTTTCAACCTCAAGCCGGGTGACTCGGTCGAAGTCTCCGGCCCTTATGGTGAGTTTTATGCTCAGGACACCGATGCCGAAATGGTCTTTATCGGCGGCGGGGCCGGGATGGCGCCGATGCGCTCACACCTGTTCGACCAGTTCAAGCGGCTCAACACGAAGCGGAAGGTTTCCTTCTGGTACGGTGCCCGCAGCCTGCGCGAGGCCTTTTACGTCGAGGAATTCAACGAACTGGCGGCCAAGCATGATAACTTCGAGTGGCACCTGGTGCTGTCCGAACCGCTGCCGGAGGATAAGTGGACCGGCGCGACCGGTTTTGTCCACCAATACCTGTACGACAACTACCTGGTCAACCATCCGGCTCCGGAAGACGTTGAATACTACATGTGCGGCCCGCCGATGATGAACAAGTCGGCCGGCGACATGCTCTATAATCTGGGTGTGGAAGAGGAAAATATCCGTTATGATGATTTCGGCATCTAACCGACCCGCAGGAGCTTAGACCATGCGCTTTGAACAGACGCGAACTATTCTGCAGCAACTGGCTCCGGCCTATCACCGCCAAGTCAGCGGGTTTTTTCAGCAGCTGGCCGAGGGGGAGGTGTCGCCGCGGGTGCGACTGATGCTCGATTACCTGATCGATCATGAAGAACACCGGGCGCTGGCACTCGGTGAATTCTGTCACGGCGCGCCGCACACGGTTCTGGACCACTGGTTGAAAGGCTTGGAAGTCAATTTCCCCCCGGTCCCGGCCGGGCTGCTTGACGAGAGCGCCCGCACCGATCTCGACCGGTTGATCAAGGCGGCAGTCGGTTACAAGCAGGTGCTGATTGATTACTTTCGATATGCCGCAGAACATTGCAGCGACAAACAGACCAGCTATTTGTTTGAAAAGTTGAACCTTCAGGAAGAAAAGGCGATGAAGCGGATGATTCGGCATGCGCAGGGGTTAGCAGATTTGTAGTATGTGCCGACTTTTTTTTCTGCTTTTGGGTTTTCTGCTCCTGACCCAAGCCGGTTGCCAGCAGCAACCTGACACTATCCACCTCAATGGCTCGACCATGGGCACCAGCTGGTCGGTCAACCTGCACTCTCTTCCTGCCGGTATTGATCCGGCGGACTTGAAACGACAGCTGCAACAGCGCCTCGACCTGGTCAACCGGCTTATGTCGACCTATGACCCTGACTCGGAAATATCCCGCTTCAACGAGCATACCAGCAGCGACTGGTTTCCCATCTCAGCGGAAACGGTACAGGTCATCGAACTCTCGCAGCAGATCAGTCAACTGACCGCTGGCGCCTTCGATATCAGCGTCGGTCCGCTGGTCGAGCTCTGGGGGTTCGGGGCCACGGAACGGGGAGAAGCCATCCCCACGGAAGCACAGGTCAAGGCGAGTCTTGCCCGGGTCGGCTACGCAAACCTGCAACTGC
>CALZLE010000483.1 GCA_945788205.1 uncultured Desulfuromonadales bacterium | reverse complement strand
GTGAAAAGTTGGCTGCCGCCGCCGCTGGTCTGGAAGCAGCAGGTGCTGATATGGTCCTGATCTGCACCAATTTGATGCACAAAGTTGCCCCGTCGATCGAGGCTGCAATCGATGTACCCTTACTGCATATAGCAGATGCGGCTGGTGCCGAAATCTCACGGCAGGGTTTGAAAAAAGTTGGCTTGTTAGGCGCCCGCTACACGATGGAAGAAGATTTTTATCGGCAGCGGTTACGCGATAAGTTCGATATTGAGGTGGTGATTCCAGGGCAGAAAGAACGTGATCTTGTTCATCAGGTGATTTTTGAAGAGCTTTGCCGCGGCAAAGTGACCGCAGAATCCCGGCGCAGCTATCTGGCGATTATTGAGAACCTGCGCAGCGAAGGAGCAGAAGGGGTGATCCTCGGCTGTACCGAGATTCCCCTGCTGGTCAGTCCGGAAGATACCAATCTGCCGTTGTTCAACACCACCGCCTTACATGCCGGCTTGGCACTCGAGGAGTGTTTCCGCAATGTGGAGACAGCAGCGGCCTGATCTCTTTTCAGGTTTAAACGAAAAACAGGCTCTCTGACAACTCAGAGGGCCTGTTTGTTTGAACTTCCGTCTGTCTATATGAATAAACCAGAAATCAGTTCTCTGCTTTTTTCTGCAGATCTTCTTCTGAAAGCAACTCTTTACGTTCCGGCAACGGTTGTTTGTCCGGATCATTGCGGTTTTTGCGATATTCAGCGACCCCTGCATGCAATGCACTGGCGATCAGATTGGAGCAATGCTCCTTTTCTACCGGTAACCCGCCAAGTGCGGCGCTGATCTCTTTTGCTTTAAATTCAAGCAGCTGATCGAGGGTTTTTCCTTTGACGAGTTCCGAACCCATCGACGATGTCGCAATGGCAGCACCGCAGCCGTAAACCTTGTACTTGATGTCGGTCAGGACCTCTTCATCAATTTTCATAAAGATCAGCACCGAATCCCCGCAGCCGGGATCTCCCACCTGAATCAGCATTTCTGCATTTTCGATCCGTCCCATGTTGCGTGGGTTCTGGAAGTGATCCATGACAATTTCATTGTACATTTGTGACATGTCTGGCTCCTTGGTTCGTTTTTATGCGTTGCAGATTAGGGTGGAGGAGGCTTCGAGTCAATATTTTTCAGCTTGTTTTTCGTCCTGTCGCGGTTTCGGCATTGCTTATGCAAAATTTCTTTGTAGCGATGATGCTCAAGGAGGAAATTGATGAAGTGTGCTCTGGTTGTTGATGAAAATCCCGAGTTGCGGCAACTGGTCGTAAAAACTCTTGTAGATTGCGGCTTTGACCGGGTGGTCGAGGCAGAAAATAATACTCTTGGGGCCGCTTTGGCGATGTCGGAGCGACCGCTCCTGTCGGTTCTCGATCTGTCTTTGGCCGGTGTCGAAGGGATCTCAGCTGCTGAAAAAATTGGCAGTTACACGTCCGGACCGATTGTTTTATTGGCAACGGCCGGTGAAAGTGATTGCCTGGACAAAGCCTGGGAAGTCGGCGTCAGTCAGTTTTTGCTCAAACCCTTTTGTGAAGAACAGCTCAAGGTGAGTATTGACACGGCAATTCATCAGTTTGTCGAAATGTCGAGTTTGCAGCAGGAGGTCGACAAACTTCGCGAAACGATCGAGTCGCGTAAACAGATCGATCGGGCCAAAGGTGTTTTGATTGCTCAGGGGTTGAGCGAACAGGATGCTTACCGAAAAATGCAGAAGCTGGCCATGGACAAACGCAAAACCTTAAAAGAGGTGGCGGAGGCAATTTTACTGATGGAAGGCTAACCCTGCACTTGATTGAACGTGAGTGATGATTCCGAACATGTTGAATCATCACTTACGTTTTCCTGTCTCCAAAAATCCCTTTTTAAGACGTTCTCTTTTCTCTTTCCTTTTTAGTGCGATTGAACATGCTATCCTTGTTGGGTACTTATTTACTCAATGAGGAGTCAGCAATGGAACCGACTATACCTCCCTATCTCCCACCGGTTTTTTCTCGCCCGGAATTGGCAAATTCTCCGCCGGTCAAAACGAAGGCCGCTCCGAAAGATGGTGTTGTCCCGGAGAATTATCACGGGACCTCAAATTATCCTGAATATCTGCACTTGGGCGGCGGTGATTGGTTGCTGGCTCCCGAAAGTCGGATGGATTCGGTGCTGGTGCTGAAAGATCGACAGATCGATGTGGTCGAAGCGCGGCGGGTAAAGATGGGTGATGCGGTGGTGGTTGGTCGCACTGAAAACGGCGAAGAGGGGATTTACGTTCACACGACCGGGTTTGATCCACCGGCAGAAGCAGAGACCGACAAGTTTGCTTTTCGCACCCGTGGGACTCGTGAAACCCCATTTTCACGCTGCTACGATGATCTTTACCAGGTGCTGCGTCACGACCGCGAACATGGCTACATTTCTTGGGTCCTCGGCCCGGCGGTCGCCTTCGATAAAGATAGTCGCGATGCCATGCAGGGATTGATTGAAAACGGCTACTGCGATGCTCTGTTGGCAGGCAATGCTTTGGCGACTCATGATTTGGAGGCGGCTTATTTTCGCACCGGTCTCGGGCAGGATATTTATACTCAGCACCTGAAACCGATGGGGCACTACAATCATCTTGATATTATCAACTCGGTGCGCAAGGCCGGATCGATCAAGCAGGCGATTAAAGACTTACAGCTGAAAGATGGCATTATTTACGCGTGTGAAAATAAAAAAGTACCCTATGTGCTGGCTGGTTCGATTCGTG
>CALZLE010000482.1 GCA_945788205.1 uncultured Desulfuromonadales bacterium | reverse complement strand
GTTCTCCTCAACATTGTGAATCATTTTGGAGCGGCATCTTAACAGGAAGGAGAGTGGATTGGAAGTCTTGCTACAATAGAAAAAGAGGGAGTGCAAGACATGCACTCCCTCTTTTCGTATCAGCGTTATTCAGGAATTATCTCGTTGCTGCATCCTGAGCATCTACAACCGCTACGGCTGCCATATTGACAATATCTGAAACATCATCACCACGCTGCAAAACATGTACAGGTTTTTTCATTCCCATCAGGATCGGACCAACAGCTTCTGCTTCG
The DNA here is from genome assembly GCA_945788205.1 of uncultured Desulfuromonadales bacterium. GTDB lineage: Bacteria > Desulfobacterota > Desulfuromonadia > Desulfuromonadales > Geopsychrobacteraceae > Malonomonas. The sequence continues at coordinate 4,392 of CALZLE010000482.1, read as the reverse complement.
CCCAATTTGTTGAGCAGCTTATAGCTGATGTTGCCCGAGTTCAGGTCGGGGAAGATGAAGACATTTGCATCGCCCTTAAGTTGCGAGAAGGGGTACTGAGCTTCAGTCAGTTCAGGATCGAGGGCAACGTTGGCCTGAATTTCGCCATCAACAATCAAGTCTGGAGCTTGCTGCTTGACCAACGCTGTGGCCTTTTTAACTTTTTGGCAAAGTGGATGGTCTGAGCTGCCAAAGTTGGAGAAGGAGAGCATGGCGACTTTTGGCTCCACATCAAACTGAGCGGCTTTTTCAGCGGTCAGAATTGCAGTTTCCGCCATAGCTTCCGCCGTTGGCTCTATGTCGACAGTGGTATCAGCAAAGAAAACTGCTTGTTTTTTTGTCACCATCATATAAACACCGTGTACTTTGGACAGGCCTTCCTGTTTGCCAATGACTTCTAATGCCGGGCGAATGGTTTCCGGGTAATGGTGATTGATGCCAGCCAGAACGACATCGGCATCGCCCAATTCGACCATCAACGATGCGAAATAGTGACGGTTGTTCTTGACCTTGCCCTTGGCCTCAGCGCGGGTAACGCCTTTACGCTGTCGTTTTCTGAACAGTTCATCGATATACTCACCACGTTTTGCGTAGGTGCTTGGGTCGACAATTTCGATACCGTTCAGCTCAAGTTTCAGTTCCGCGATCTTGGCATTAATTTCGTCTTTGTTGCCGATCAAAATCGGCTTTGCGATGTTCTCATCGATAAGAATTTGAGCTGCCCGCAGGATTTTTTCCTCGTCGCCCTCGGGGAAGACCAAGCGCTTTGGATCGGCTTTCGCCTTGTTGATCATGGTGCGCATGATCTCTTTAGAGCGGCCCTGCATTGCTTCGAGGCGGTCGCGGTACTTATCCATGTCCTGAATTGGTCGACGGGCAACACCTGAGTCCATCGCGGCCTGAGCAACTGCCGGCGCAACATGCAGCAACACCCGGGGGTCGAAGGGCTTAGGGATGACATATTCGCGACCAAACTTGATGTCTTCGCCAGCGTAAGCCCGACGAACGGAATCAGGGACATCCTCTTTTGCCAATGCTGCCAGGGCATGCACACAGGCAAGTTTCATCTCATCGTTGATCGCACTTGCGTGGGTATCCAAAGCGCCGCGGAACAGGAACGGGAAGCAGAGGACATTATTGACCTGATTGTTGTAATCGGAACGACCGGTACCGATGATGACATCGCCACGTACTGCTTTAGCATCAGTTGGAGTGATTTCAGGGTCTGGATTCGCCATGGCAAAGACGATTGGATCTTTGGCCATCGACTTGAGCATATCAGTGGTCAGAGCGCCTTTAGCTGAAACACCGAAGAAGATGTCAGCATCGACCATGGCGTCTTCAAGAGTTCTAGCCTCAGTTTCAGCAGCCAGTCGCTCTTTGTAATCGTTCATGCCGTTAGTGCGGCCTTTATAGATGACACCCTTGGTGTCACAGAGGATGACATTGTTTTTGTCGATCCCCATAGTGATCGCTAAATTGGCGCAGGCGATGCCAGCGGCTCCAGCACCATTAACGACGATTTTAACGTTTTTGATGTCTTTGCCGATAATTTCCAGGGCGTTGACCATTCCTGCCGCAGAAATGATTGCGGTGCCGTGCTGGTCATCGTGGAAAATCGGAATATCACAAATCTTCTGTAGCTCTTCTTCAATGTAGAAACACTCAGGACCTTTGATGTCCTCTAGATTAATACCGCCAAAGGTTGGCTCAAGTAGCTTGACAGTTCTAATCAGCTCATCTGAATCTTTAGTATTCAGTTCGATATCAAAAACATCAACATCCGCAAAGCTTTTAAACAGAACGCCTTTCCCTTCCATAACCGGCTTGCCGGCCAGAGCTCCGATGTCCCCAAGGCCGAGAACTGCAGTGCCATTCGAGACAACAGCTACGAGATTACCCTTTGCGGTATACTCGTAGGCCATGTTGGGATCTTTTTCAATTTCCAGGCATGGCTCGGCGACGCCCGGACTATATGCAAGAGAAAGATCACGACTGGTGTTGCAAGGTTTTGTAGTGATAACTTCAATTTTACCTTTACGCCCCATACTGTGATAATCAAGGGCTTCCTGACGCTTAGACATGGATGTATATCCTCCTGTTAAGAGTTGCTTATGGTACTGATACTAAAGGGGAGTGACGGTAAGAGAGGCTCTCCTTGTGAATACTTTCATCGTAGATCATTAAATATCCAATTACAATTTGGATAAAAAATTACAGTCGCACTAAATAAAAGTCAATCAGATTCGTGTATATAATAAGAATATAACTGTTTTTTTAGCTGACGCAACGCGAGTGCCAACTTTTAGAAATATTTATCAACCTAGAAAAAACAGTCGGTTAGCTTGACTGTGTGCGACATGTGATAATCAGTGCGACGGTCGAGCGGCTAAAAGTGGTCTATTATTGGCCTAAAATAGCCAGAAAAAAAGAGAGAATGTCTTTATTTTAGTTTCATTGAATTCAATAACTGGAGCTGCAAGTGACGATAGGTGTTCTGTCTGATACACATTTACGCACGCCAGAAGAGGCTCAGTCGCTAGCTGACAAGCTTTTGAGGGGACCATTTGCAGCTGTTGATGCGATATTGCACGCTGGAGATATCGTGATTCCCGGGCTGGAGGACTGTTTCGTTTCTCTCCCATTTTATGCCGTGCGGGGGAATATGGATTTTGCTCTCCAGGAATTGCCGATAAGCCGGATTGTTGCTTTTGCTGGTACGAAGATTGGTTTGATTCATGGCTGGGGGGCTGCGGCTAACATAGAGTCACGAGTGCTATCGCACTTTGCAAACGATTCAGTCGATGCGATTGTTTTTGGCCACAGCCATAAGCCACTGTGTCGCAAGGCTGACTCTGTTTTACTGTTTAATCCAGGGAGTGCAACTGATCGCCGAGAGGCTGAATGCCATACGGTTGGTCTTTTGACGATTGACAATGGAATTTATGGTGAGATCATTCCTATCGATTAACGATTCTACTCTTGGAAGTTTTTCATCTTTGTGCTATCTTTTTTAGAATATTTTGATAATCCTGGAAGCTTGTTGAAATGATTGAAATATTTTTAAAAGGTGGGCCCTTAATGTATCCGATTCTGATCTGTTCAGTTATCGGATGGGCTATATTTCTTGAGCGCTTGCGGACCTTTTTTATTATTCGCCGGGCAATTAATCCGCTGGTAGATAAAGTTTCGACTCTCGTTCGAACCGATAAGTCAAGAGAGGCAATCTCTCATTGCGAATCACAAAGTAGCTCTTTGGCGAAGATCCTACTGGTTGTGCTTAAGAATCAAGGTTCAGAACGAGCAAAGATCAAAACGCTGGCGGAAGAGGTTGGTGAGCGGGAATCGGCATCGCTGCAGCGCTACCTTGGTTTACTTGGCACAATTGCCAATATCACGCCGCTGCTTGGTTTGCTCGGGACTGTTTTGGGCATGATTGAAGCTTTTAATGTGATCGCGACTGAAGGCGTCGGGACACCGATAACTCTTGGTGGTGGTATTTCTGAAGCTCTAATTACGACAGCCGCTGGTTTGACTGTCGCTGTCCCGATGATTTTGATTCATCGGTATTTAACCAGTAGAGCCGATCAGATAACCCTTGATTTAGAAGAATCGACGATGCAGGTCGTTGATCTTGTCGGAGCCTAGCAGGTGGGTTTTAAGCGCCGCAGTGTGGAGCCACCTCGAGTTGAGCTGACGCCGATGATCGATGTCGTTTTTTTGTTGCTGATCTTTTTCATGATTTCAACCACTTTTGTCGAAAAGCCTGGCTTGGAAATCGATCTGCCTCAGTCGTCAATGCAAGACATCAAGCTTGAAGAGAAGGAAATAGAGCTCTACTTAACAGCGACTGGGGAGATCTATTTTGAACGACAACTGATCCCCCTGCCAGAGTTGGCTGAAAAGCTATCAGATTTAGGGCCAGTTGCCGGGCAAATGACCTTTCTGTTAATGGCTGATAAAGATGCATTGCATGGCAAGGTTATACAGTTGATGGATTTGGCTAAATCTGCCGGGTTCAATAAATTGGCTATTGCTACCGATAAAGAAGTGAAGCAGCCGTAGTGATATTGTGAGGATTTCAGAATGAGTAAAACTATAGCCATCCTTACTGGTGGCGGTGATTGCCCTGGTCTCAATGCAGTTATTCGAGGTGTGGTACGCACAGCGACCGATCAGCACGGCTGGCGCGTCATTGGCATCGAAGACGGGTTTGAAGGTTTGGTTGGGGAGGTTCGCTGGCGTGAGCTGACCCTTGACTCGGTCAGAGGCATTTTACCGCGTGGCGGAACCATTCTCGGGACAAGTAATCGCGGCAATCCATTTAGTTACCCTATAGAGGTTAATGGGTCT
>CALZLE010000481.1 GCA_945788205.1 uncultured Desulfuromonadales bacterium | reverse complement strand
CCGCCAGTTGCAGGGCAAGGCACTTTCCTACAACAACATCGGCGATACCGATGCGGCTCTCGAGTGCGTCAAGCAGTTCAATGAAGGCCCGGCCTGCGTTATCGTCAAGCACGCCAACCCTTGTGGTGTGGCACTCGGCGAGAACCTGCTCGAGGCTTATCAGCGTGCTTTCTCAACCGATCCCGAGTCGGCTTTCGGTGGTATTATCGCTTTCAACCGTGAGCTGGACGCTGAGACCGCCAAGGCGATCTGCGACAAGCAGTTTGTCGAAGTTATCATCGCGCCGAAGGTTTCCGCCGCTGCGGTGGAGGTTGTTACCAAAAAGAAAAACGTTCGTCTGCTCGAGTGTGGCGAGTGGCCAGCTGAAAGTGCTCAACGTCTCGACTTTAAACGAGTCAATGGTGGTTTGCTGGTGCAGGACACCGACCTGCAGCTCAGTGCTGATTTGCAGGTTGTTACCAAGCGGGTGCCGACGGCCAAAGAGCGTGAGGATCTAGAGTTTGCCTGGCGGGTTGCCAAGTTTGTTAAATCGAACGCGATTGTTTATGGCAAAGACGGTATGACCATCGGCGTTGGCGCCGGGCAGATGAGTCGGGTTAACTCGGCGCGGATTGCTGGCATTAAAGCTGAACACGCCGGGCTGGATGTGCAGGGCGCTGCGATGGCCTCTGACGCTTTCTTCCCGTTCCGCGATGGTATCGATAATGCTGCCGCTGCCGGCATCACTGCTGTCATCCAGCCGGGTGGTTCGATCCGTGATGAGGAGGTTATTGCCGCTGCTGATGAAGCAGGTATCGCGATGATCTTCACTTCAATGAGACACTTCCGTCACTCAGAAGCAGGAGTTTAAGATGAAAGTATTAGTTGTCGGTGGTGGTGGTCGTGAACACGCGCTGATTTACAAAATCGCTCAATCGCCATTGGTTGAGCAGATCTACTGCGCGCCGGGGAACCCTGGCATCGCTGAATTGGCAGAGTGTGTTCATATCGGTGCTGATGAAATCGATGCCTTGTGCGATTTTGCCAAAGCCGAAAAGATTGACCTGACCGTTGTTGGGCCGGAAGTGCCGTTGACGATGGGGATAGTTGATCTGTTTCAGGCGTCGGGGTTGGAGGTCTTTGGGCCGAACAAGGCTGCCGCCCAGATTGAGGGCAGCAAAGGCTTTTCAAAAGATCTGATGGCCAAGTACAATATCCCGACCGCTGCTTACCAGAGTTTCACCGACCATGCCGCTGCAGTTGCCTACATCAAAGAGCAGGGCGCACCGATTGTTGTCAAGGCCGATGGCTTGGCTGCCGGTAAAGGCGTTATCGTCGCCATGACCGAGGAGCAGGCAATTGCCGGTGTTGACGACATTATGCTCGACAAGGTGTTCGGTTCAGCCGGTGCCAGCGTGGTTATCGAAGAATTCATGGACGGTGAAGAGGCGTCTTTCTTCGCTTTCACCGACGGCAAAAATATTCTGCCGCTCGCCTCGTCGCAGGATCACAAACGGGTCGATGATAACGATGAGGGCCCGAATACGGGTGGCATGGGTGCTTACTCTCCGGCGCCAGTGGTGACCGCTGAGTTGCATGATGTCATCGTCGAGACCGTCGTCAAGCCAACCATCGCCGGTATGGCTGCTGATGGCTGTCCGTACAGCGGTATCCTTTATGTCGGTTTGATGATCAAAGATGGCAAGCCACGGGTGGTTGAGTATAACGCTCGTTTCGGTGACCCAGAGGCTCAGCCTTTGCTGATGCGGATGAAGTCGGACATCGTGCCGGTGCTGCAGGCTTGTGCTCGTGGCGAATTGAATCAGGATTCCATCGAATGGCATGACAAGGCAGCCGTTTGTGTGGTCATGGCCAGTGGTGGGTATCCTGCCGCCTTTGAAAAAGGTCTGGCAATTTCCGGGCTGGATGCTGCTGCGCAGATTGAAGATATGGTGGTATTTCACGCCGGGACCAGCGTCAAAGATGGGCAGATTGTTAATAATGGTGGTCGGGTGCTCGGGGTGACCGGACTCGGAACCACGGTTAAGGACGCTATCGATAAAGCCTATGAAGGTGTTGCTGCTATCGCGTGGCAGGATGTTCATTTTCGCAAAGATATCGGCGCACGCGCGCTGAACAGAGATTAGATTCGGGAGTTTATGATGAGTGACAAGAAACCTTTAGTCGGTATTTTGATGGGTAGTGACAACGATTATGGCGTGATGGCCGAAGCCGCCAAAGTCCTTAAGCAGTTCGGTATTCCATTTGAGATGATTGTTTCCAGTGCCCACCGGACTCCCGAGCGGACTGCGACTTATGTCAGCAGCGCACGTGACAATGGTATCAAGGTGTTGATTGCCGGCGCCGGTGCCGCAGCTCATTTGGCTGGTGTCGTCGCAGCGGAAACAACCTTGCCGGTGATTGCCGTGCCGATCGATGCGACGTCTTTACAAGGGCTGGACGCTCTGCTGGCGATGGTGCAGATGCCCGCAGGTATTCCGGTCGCGACCATGGCGATCGGTCCGGCCGGGGCACGCAATGCAGGCATTTTTGCTGCTCAGATTCTGGCGACCGAGGATCTGTCTCTGGTCGCTAAGTTATCGGAGTTTAAGGCTGATATGGCTGCTGGTGTGGTTAAGAAGTCGGACAAGGTACAGCAGAAACTGGCTGCCGATGGACTGGTTTGAGAATATCAAAATTGTATACAATATACAGTTTTTGGGTTGACACCTGCGGTTCTGATGACTAAATTATCGACTGGTCATGAACCAATAACATTATTAGGAGAGGAATTATCATGAAAAAGATGCTCGTACTGTTGGCAATTGTTGCCCTGGTCGCTACTTCAGCTTTCGTTGCTGTTGCCCAGGACAAGGGACCTGCTTCCATCAAGATGGAAGTGAAGATGGGCGATGTTACTTTTGACCACGCTAAGCACCAAGGGATTGAAGCTGACTGCGCTGTCTGTCACCACACTGGCGATTACGCAAAATGTAAGAGCTGCCACGGTGGCAAGCCTGACGCACCAAAGTCAAAGAAAGCATATCACAAGCTGTGTAAAGACTGTCACAAGAAGCAAAGCGGGCCGACCAAGTGTAAAGGTTGCCACGTTAAATAAACTGTTCCAATAAGCAGTTTTGTCAAGAAGGCCGATCCGGGTTCAACCGGGTCGGCTTTTTTTTTATTAATTATTAGCAATAATGGGGAATCTTTAGTATAGTTAGCCCTGACTCATAAAAAAATAATCATTGGGCTTGGATTTATATGTATCGATTCACATTGTTTTTCGCACTTATCTGTCTGTTGGTTTGTGTTGGACCGACTATCGCCAGCGAGTCCTGTGTGACCGCAACATGTCATGCTGGATATGGTGATGCTCCTTATGTCCATGGTCCGCTCAAGGCGGTCAGTTGTCAGATCTGTCACAAGCCGACCGGTGCCAAACATCCGCAGACAACGAAAGCTTTTGAACTGATCGACGAGGGGCCGGGGCTCTGTTATCGCTGCCACCGCAGTAAGACGGGTGATGATCCGGTCATCCATCCGGTGCTTGAAGAAGGCTGCTCTGGGTGCCACTCTCCTCACCAGGGGAGCACGGAGTACTTTCTTTACGGGCAGGACCGCAGCCTCTGTTATCTCTGTCACGAAGATAAAACCACCGGCCGTTCTGTTGTTCATCCAATTGTCAACGATGGTTGTATGAGCTGTCATCAGGTTCACTCCGGCGCTGCTGCCGGGATGCTCTCTGCGAAGGGCGCCGAATTCTGTTTAACCTGTCATGATGATCCGGTTGATAACAAGCCAGTGATACACACTCCGGTTGCTCGGGGTGATTGCATTTCCTGTCATGACCCACATGCGACTGATTTCCCCTTTATGCTGCCTGAAACCGGTTCAAGGATGTGTTTCAGCTGTCATGAGGATTTTATTACTGGGAAGGCGGTGGTTCATCCGATCATTGAAGAGGGCTGTCAGGCCTGTCACGATCCGCATGCGGATAATTCACCTTTTATGTTAAAAGCCGAGGGCGCAGATCTTTGCTACCTCTGTCACGAAAGCAAGGCCGACGGCAACGGGAGTATTCATCCGCCGGTCGCTGCGGGTGACTGTACTGGTTGCCACGATCCCCATGCGACGAACAACAAAGCTTTGTTGCACGCTCCTGGCAGTGACCTCTGCAACCTCTGTCATGAAAGTAAAACTGCCGGGAAGGCTTATGCGCATGGTCCGGTAGGTGCCGGGGCTTGTACCGATTGTCACGATCCTCATCAGGCAAAAGAGCCTGCCTTGCTTCCTTCAAGCGGTGCGGACCTCTGTTATGAATGTCACGACAGTATGATCGGGGAGCAATACGATCATGGGCCGGTCGCTGATGGCGCCTGTGGTGATTGTCACGATGTGCACGCCACCGATCACAAGTTTCAGTTGTTCGCCACCGGTAACGATCTCTGCTATCTCTGCCATGTCGATAAGCAGGGTTTGTCCGCTATGGAAAATGTTCATCCGGCCGTAACTGAAGGTTGCACCTCTTGTCACAATCCTCACACGGGAAAAGCACCAGCGATGTTGCCATCTGAGGGCATCAGTTTCTGCGGCGAGTGCCATGCCGATATTGCGCGGATTGCAGAACACGCAAAGGCTCCGCATGGGGCGATGGACGGTGGCTGCGTCGCTTGTCATGATCCACACGGCAACGGTAACTTACGTATGTTTACAGCTCCGGAGAAAGAGTTCTGTATCAGTTGTCACGACGTTATCGGCGAGCAGATAATCGCTGCCAAGAGCCAGCATCAGCCGGTTGAAGAAGGGGTCTGTTGGGGGTGTCACAATCCGCACGGCTCCGATTACTTCCGCATGCTTAAAGACAGCTATCCGGAGCCTTTCTATACCGGCTTCAATGAAGATGACTACAGACTCTGCTTTATGTGTCACGACAGCCGAGCCTTCCTCTATGAGCGGACCTCTGAGTTGACCGAATTCCGAAACGGGGATCGCAATCTGCATTTCCTGCATGTCAATAAGGCGACCAAGGGGCGGGTTTGTAAGACGTGTCACGGTGTCCATGGTGCCGATCAAAAGAAACTGGTGAAAAGTAAAATCCCCGGTTTCGGGCGCTGGGAAATCCCAATTTATATTCAGGAAAGTTCCAGTGGTACGACCTGTACCGTTGGTTGCCATAAGCCGAAGACCTATCATCCGGTCCGCCCATTTCCGAATGATTAAGGTGTTGGAATAATGCTGCGTTCTGCTTTTTTATTGTTGTCTGTTTTGTTGCTGAGTGCCTGTGCGACACAAACTCCGAAATCTGAAAAACGGTTTTTCTGGCCGATTGGTAGCCAGCAGCCAAAAATCGAATACATCAAGTTTTATGCCGTTGACCAGGATGTGCGACACCAGGAAAGTGCTCTGGCTCAGGCGATTCTCGGTGTTGAGCGTGGTGTGCCACTGTTTGCTTCACCGCGCGGTATCGACAGTTTTGCTGCGCAGCGTTTCGCCGTGGCCGATATGGGCAAACGCAAAGTTCTGATTGCAGATCTGCAGGCCGGAGAAATTCGGACATTGCAGAGCAAAGAGGATGGTGCTTTTCGTTTCGCAATGCCGATGGGAGTCGCCTATGACGACCAGGGCGGTGGTTTCGTCTCCGACACCTCGACTGGGAGCATCTATCGCTTTAATCCGGCTGAAGTGGTTGTCAGTAGCTTTGGCAAGGGTCAGTTGAACCGACCCAACGGCATGGTGTTCGATTCTAGCACTCAGCGCCTCTACGTTGCCGACACCTTAAACCATCAGATTGCCGTTTATAGCATCTCCGGTGAGCCATTAGCACGACTCGGGAAGCGTGGCTCTGCACCGGGAGAATTTAATTTCCCCATCGATCTCGACATTGGCCCGAAGGGCGAACTGGTTGTCCTCGACAGTCTTAATTCGCGGGTACAAATCCTTGATGCCGACGGCAACTTTATCCGCACGTTTGGCGAGCGGGGGACCGCGATCGGTTCATTTATGCTGCCGAAATCAATCGCCGTTGATGGCTTTGGACATATTTATGTCTCCGATAGCAGGGCACATCGCTTTGTCATTTTCGATATGCAGGGGAATTACCTGCTGACCATCGGTGGACGTTCAGTGCTGGTTGGTGGCGCTGTCCATCCCGGTGGTTTCGATTTTCCGCAGGGGATTACCGCAGACAAGTCGGGGGCGATTTTTGTTGTCGATGCTTTAAGTAAGATGGTGCACCAGTTTCAATTCTTGAGTGAGGCATATTTGCAGCAGAATCCGGTCGGGCTAAACGGAATCTATGTGCCTGCCGATATAAAGTAAATAAATGTTAATGGAGAAAGAGCGTATGTATAGAATCCTGATCCTGGTCAGCTGCTTCGCATTGATGTGCACCAGTGTGGCCACTGCTTTAGAGATTCTTTATCCCGGCGAGAAAACCTACATCAATCGGTCCGAGGCTTTGGTGATAAAAGCGGGACAGGGGATTGATGGATTGGTTCTGGAAATTGGTGGCGAGTCGAGCGATTTGATCGACATCTCTGGCGAGCAGTATCGAGCAATATTCAAAGACATGCTCATCCTTCAGCCCGAATTTGACCCCGGTAAAAATCGCATCAAAGTGCGCGGTTATCAGCAGGGAGAAAAGGTTGCCGAAACCGAAGTTAATTTCTTTTTGCGCACTGACCAGCTGGCACCACCGCCCGATGGATATAAGCGTTTTGTCATGCACGTGCCAGAGAAAGAAGCCGTCTGTGCCGGTTGTCATGAGATGAATCCGACGGAGGCGGCGATCAGCCACCCATCGGCACGGTTGAATCCCTGTACGACCTGTCATCGCGGCATGTTGCGCCCCGAGTGGTCACACGGTCCCGCAGGTGCTTTTGAATGTGGGTCCTGTCACGAACTACAGAATGACAAAGGCAAGTTTCGTGAGCGGAAGATTCATGCGGACCTCTGTACCGAGTGTCATCAGGATATTGTTGACGCGTACTTGAAAGAAGAATTTGTTCACGGCCCGGTAGAGGCAGGCCTGTGCAATACCTGTCACGATTCCCACGCAACACCGCATAAGGGCCAGTTAGTGGCTGAGGTTAATGAACTATGCCTTGGGTGCCATGAACATATAGATGATGACGTGCACGTTGGTCGAGGTGTTACGGGGCGACCTCATCCGCTAAGTGGCCCTAAAAATCCGCGTCGACCCGGTGAAAAGTTTTCTTGTGTGAGTTGTCATAACCCGCATGGTGGTAAAGGACGAGGGTATTTCGTTGGTGGAGTGCAGGGTCGTTTTTCCCTGTGTCAGGAATGTCATCAGAAATAAATGAAATGGAGGACAGGGTGGAAAAAAAATATGTCATGAAAAGGTTTTTGTTCTGTATCGGATTGCTGTTTTTTCTTTCCGGCTGTGCGGCACCTTATACACCACGTATTTTGTGGCCAGCGCCGCCACAGACACCGAAGTTCGAATGGATCAGTGTCTATTATTCAGAAAGTCAGTTGAAAAAATCTGATGGTGAACGTGCCTTAGAGGCTTTTTTGGGTGAAAGCGGCAAAAATCTGTTTTTCCCTTCCGGGATTGCTGCAGATGGCAAGGGGCGGGTTTATGTTTCCGATCCAGGTCAAGCAAATGTGCTGGTTTTCGATTTCAACGAGCGAGAGGTTGAGGCGTTGTTCGGGCGGATGGCAGGTAAGCCCTATGGAATAACAATCGACAATGCTGGCAACATTTATGTCGTTGTTCCTGAGCTCAAGAATGTTGTGGTGATGAGCTCAGAGCACAAACCCTTATTTAATTTCGGGTCCAAGCACCTGACGAAACCGAACAAGGTCGTTGTTGATGACCTCCGGCAGCAAATCTACGTTTCTGATATTGGTGCTCACACCGTTGAGGTCTTTGATATGCAGGGACAGCATGTCAAAACCCTTGGTGCTCCGGGAGAGGCTTTAGGGCAGTTCCATGGTCCGTCCGGGCTTGCTGTAGATAAAGATGGCAATCTGTTCGTCGCTGAAATTCTTAATGCACGGATTCACGTT
>CALZLE010000480.1 GCA_945788205.1 uncultured Desulfuromonadales bacterium | reverse complement strand
CATGGCTGAATCTAGCCATGACCTGCAACACCCGCATGACCGCATCCTGCAACAGCGTGTCTGCAAAGAAGCGCTTCTTATCAGCATCAACATACTGTTCAATGCGCTGGATGCATTCGAGCATGTGCGTAACATAAACCTGATCACGCGTGACGTCGGGCATAACTCAATCGCTTCCCGTAGAACCTTGTCGCGAATGGCAGGATGTAGAGCATTCGGAGTCGTCATATCGACCTGTCGTCCCAATAAATCTTCAAGATCCTTGAGAAGCCCGCCAAGGGCAAAGGCAGATGTTCCGCTCTGCATTTCAACCAAAAAATCAACGTCGCTGGTGGCCGTGGCCTGATTTGTTGCCATTGAGCCCAAACTGCTGAGCTCCCCGCTGCCTGGCTAACTCCAGAATTTGCTGCCGATGAGTTTCGATGAGCCGATCCATTATCTTTCTCCCATTATGACCGCCGATGCTTGAGAATATCAATAAAAGGAACAAAGGAGGCAGAGTAAAGCAGGCCCGCTCCAGCGTCAGTCGCGCGGAACGGCGGGAGCGGTTGTTGCTGGAAGAGTGGCCGGAACTGCTTCAGGCATTGCTGGACAATTAAGCAACAAGGAAACTACGCCCCCCCCATCGCTACCAGCATAAGATAGGCTGCGAGCACTCGGCCGCTTGAGCCGACGACTCAGGACGGGGGGGAATTGGCGCTATCGGCCTGTTCGCCTAGCAAAGAGATGACTTCGGTGGCTGCCTTGATGATATGGTCATCACCAAATCCCGCTTTGCGCATCTCGCGGAAAAAGGATTTACCGACCACCTTGGCCAGTCTGGCCGGTTGGAGACCCGCCCCGACGATCGCTTCCTGGACTGCGGGACGGACCTCCTGCATCAGGGCCAGTTGGGCAAAGCGCGATTTGAGCAGATTCTGCAGCTGAACAACCTGTACTGATTTGCCGACCACCAGTGCGACGGTGGCCAGCACATAGAGGTCTTTATCGGTGTAGATGCGCCCGTCCACAGGGGTATTGGCGTTGATTACCCCGAAGACCTTCTGTCCGATGAAGATGGGGGCAGACAAAAATGCCTTCTGGCTGTTTTCGGGCCAGCGCGCTTTGCCGGCGAAGGGGGATTTTTCGATATCGTTGATTAGCACTGCTTTGCCGGTTGCGGCGACGTGTCCGGCGATGCCTTCCCGGTGTCGTGCTTTTTCAGTATAGGCGACCTGGGGCAGGTAGCCGTGGCTGGCAAAGATCTTCATGGTCGGGTCGTCTCCCTCCTCTTCGCGAAACAGCATGATGGAGCAGTTTTGCGAATTGAGAAGGTTGGCCGCCATGGCCGCCATCTCCTGAAGGCTTTCATTAAAGTCTTTGCCCTGCTCCAGGAAGTTTGCCAATCCTACTAGTTTGAGGATGGACGCATCAAAGGTCGCCATCGATTTTCTCCCTTCCTTTTCCTTGAACCTGCGAGTCATTAGAGAATTTTAGCATAAAGTTGGGTCTTTGTACGAAATTTGTGTATTGGACTCCTCCGTTGTAGCGTTGTTGCTTAATAGGGGCACCAAAGGTGATGTTCTTGATATTTTAAGTTTCCATGCGACACTATCACCTTGCCGAGCAACACATGCTTCAACGTCCCTGGCCTGTTAACCGGGAATTAGTTGACCACGACAACGCGGTAAAAAGAAGGTAGGCCATAACGAAAGCCGGGATTACTTCAGGCATTGCTGGACAATTAAGCAACAAGGCAACGACAGGTGCCTTTCTCACTTTTTAGTTGCAACAGTCCGAATCCTGACTGGCCCTTGCTTCTCTGGCCGCTTACCGATTTTATCCTGGTAATACTCCTCCAGAATCTTAAAATCGGCTTCAATATCGCCACTCGGTTCAAACATACGCTCGATACCAAGCTGTCTGCGTGGATAGTCGATATACCCCAGCGCGATCGGCACGCCGGCCGCCAAGGCAATATGATAAAAACCGCCCTTCCAGTGTTTGGTCAGGCTGCGCGTCCCCTCTGGAGAGATTGCCAGTACAAATTGGTCGCGGTTCGCAAAAGTCTCGATCACCTTTTTGGTAAAGCCGATACTCCCCCGCCGATCAACCGGAATGCCACCAAGCGCCCGCATGATCGGTGCGAGCGGCACCTTAAACAGGGTATGTTTACCGACCCAACTGACACGCAATCCGCTTGCCCACATCGCAAGGAGACCAAGAGGAAAATCCCAGTTACTGGTATGCGGAGCCCCGACCAGCACATACTTGTCCCGAGGGGGGAGAGAGAAAGAAACCTGCCAGCCGATCATCTTGAGTATGGTTGTCGCGATAGTTTTGACCATTCGCTGAATATACTCTCAATGAAGGTAAGGGATCTAAGATTAAGGGGGCGCAGCTACAGTTTTTTAAAAACACTGATGCAAATTATCAAGATTAAACCTAGAAACCGCAGGTGAGTGGGTAGATAGTTCCCGCCACGCTTTAAAAGACGAACCAGGTACAGACAGGCCGATTCGAGCGACCCCTTAGTTATTGGTCTGATGTCCAGCTCAGTAGAAGATTAGATG
>CALZLE010000479.1 GCA_945788205.1 uncultured Desulfuromonadales bacterium | reverse complement strand
TGCAACTGGTCTTAAAATTATAAAATTGCGCTAACAATTCGCTCATCGTGCCGAGTATGGGGTCAGGCTTGCGCTGTTGTATTATTTAAAATATACATCAAAAAAACAAATGATTTTTCTGAATAAGCAAGGAGAATATTTTGAATAAAACAGGTTTATTGCTACCGCGTCAGGATTCAGTTACTGTCACGTAACCAGATGATATCTTTAGAGAATCTACACAACGCCAAAGACATACAGTCTCACTCTTTCTTCCAGTTTAGCACATAATGCCCAATTTTCAGCATATTTTCATAGAAAACAGGTGATATTTTTAGCCACATGTGACACTGTATGCTTTTGATAATTCAACGAAGGCATACGGTATCAAATATGGTTTATCGCTCACCAGATATGATTATTCAACTACTGCAATCGAAAGGCATGGTAACGTTTGAAGAGATGCAAAATGCACTGGGAGCAGCATCCCGTGCGACCACTTTTCGATACCTGAGGCAGGTGCAGTATATGCGAAGTTACAACCACAATGGGCGTTATTACACCTTTCGTGATCCAACCCGTTTTGACCGTTGGGGGTTATACGCCCAAGGGGATATTTTTTTCTCCCGTGAAGGGAAATTAGGCAATACCGTAAATCGCTTGGTACGGGAATCTGAAGGGGGAATGACACAGCGAGAACTCCAAGATTTGTTGAAAGTACGTGTTCAGGTTTTGTTGCTGAAGGCGGTACGGCACGATAAGATTCGACGGGAGCTGGTTGAGGGGCTTTATCTTTATCTCCACAACGACTCAACGATTGGTGCCACTCAACTAAAAATCCGTCATACCCGTACTTCAAGTCATCGTTCTCTTCAAGCTTCCGTAATAATAGATGACCATATCGTCATTAAGGTGTTACTGGTTTTGATCCAGCATCCTGTTTACCAGCCTGCAGATGTGACACGTGCTCTCCGGGGTCATGTCCCGCCAATTACAAAGGAGCAGGTCATAGAGGTTTTTTCTCGATACGATCTGGAGGCGATCGGTAAAAAAAAGGGCTCTATGGTTTCCTAAAGCTGTTTCATGAGCGAGCCTACTTGGCTGGCTGGTCGGCAACAGAAATCACACGCACTACAGTTACAAATGGAAGTCGGTTACCACAAGTTGACTTTGTTGCTGAAGCTGGACAATGTTGGCACTGCGGTAGTCGTTTACGTGTACAGAAAAGCAAGAAACGTATTGTTTCCACAATAGAGACAGGTACAATTCTGGCCAGAGAGATCCGTAAAGTTTGCTCCAAGGATTCATCCCATCCGGTGGAAACTTCGGAAGCACTTTCAAAAATGGTCCCCTGCAGACAGCGCTATGGTTACGATTTGATTGCCTGGGTTGGATTGGCACGATATCACCGTAATTTACAACGTAAAGAGATTCGTGCGGAGTTGCTCCATAAAAAGGATATTATTCTTTCAGATGGTTCCATATCAAAGATATGCGATCGGTTTCTGCTTTACGTTGAGGCACTTCATGCAAGGTGTATACCTGAGCTTCGTGTCGCTATGGAGAAGGGGTATCCGCTCCATATTGATGCAACTAATGAATATGGTAAAGGTGGACTTTTTCTCTGTCTGGATGGTTGGCGTGGCTGGGTTTTGCATGCTGCAAAAATTGCCACCGAAAATGCAGAGGAACTTCGTCCGGCTATAGACATAACCACCGCTCTATTTGGAGATCCTATTGCTGTTGTGCGAGACCTTGGTAGTGCCGGTGCTAAAGCTGTCGATCAGTTGTGTCAGAAAAATATTCCAGATCTGGTATGCCACTATCATTTCCTTGGGGCGATTGGAAAAAAGCTCTTTGATGCCAACTACTCGTTGTTACGCAAGCTGTTACAACGAAGCAAAATTCGCAGTGGGTTACGTGAGTTATTGAGGGACTTACGCAAAAGTCACGCATCAGGCAGGTATGCAGGGAAATTTGGGCAGGGTAGAATGCGCAAGGCATTACCGGCCCTAATTCTCTGGGTGTTGGAAGGAGAAGGAGGCAAGGATCTGCCTTTCCCATTCTGCTTACCACATTTGAATTTCTACCTGCGCTGTTGCGAGGTTACACAACGACTTGAACAATGGATGCCTTTACCCCGATCACAGATAGAACGACGTGTTCTCAGACAATTATTCACCGTCATCGCCCGACTGGACAAGATTGAACATTTTGAAAGGGTGGCCCCTCTGTTGGAAAAAAGCTGGAAAGTATTTTGCGAATTGCGTAATATACTCCGCTTGACTGATGCGGAGCTTCCGCGAGGAGATCGGCGTGGGTTGACAAACAGTGGGGTTCCTGCGCTTGAGGCAGAACGCCTGCATGAAATTGAAGAGAAGACAACGGCCTATCACAAGGAAATTCGTCAACGAGTCGCCTACGCTCAAGCAGAATCTCAAAAGACTACAGAAAAATCAGCAGAGGCCATCATCCTCAAATATCTTGATCGTTACAGCTCTCATCTCTTTGGCCACCCCCTTCTTATAGATGATGGAAATATCCTTGCCGTGGTCGAGCGGACAAACAATGTCGCGGAACATTTTTTTGGGGCCGATAAACAGAAACTTCGACGTAGGCTGGGGCGGGCAAACCTCGGACGTGACCTAGAGGATCAGCCAGCACAGGCTGTATTAGTTTCCAACCTCAATCATCCAGATTATGTAAAAATTACGTGCGGATCTCTTGAGAATCTTCCCGCTGCTTTTGCAGAAATTGGCAGAGCGGAAGTAAAAAAGGTATCTACCCTTCAGCGCAGTAACAAGGATACGGAATTAATGAAGTATATTTGCGCAATGATTGCGGATGAAAAAACGATGATTCAAATAAGTTGCAACTGAATTCTGACGCGGTAGCAAATTTCATTTAAGTATCATAATGGTCCTAGCAAATACTTCTATGTTAGCGCCAACGGTACCGCTAAATTTGATCCAATGGAATATTGGACAAAAAAACTTTCCGGGGAATTCGAAGTAATGCAGAACATCGGACCAATGGGTGGCAATCAGG
>CALZLE010000478.1 GCA_945788205.1 uncultured Desulfuromonadales bacterium | reverse complement strand
TACGCGGTTGCCAACGAAATTCTAAATAAACAAGCCCAACAGCAAGCGATTTTGCGACCTGACTGCCGGGTTGTGTCGCTCAATTGGGGTCCTTGGGACGGTGGTATGGTGACGCCGGCATTGAAAAAAGTTTTTGAAGAGGAGGGGGTTGCCGTTATCGGTCTGCAGGCTGGAGCAGATTATCTGGTTAAGGAAATCTCCACACCAACAGGTGGGCCGGTCGAATTGGTTATACTTGGTGGCGAGGCAGAAGCGGCTGAAGAGGAAGGTACGCATCCTCATCAGAATATTTATGTATCTAAAGCCTTTGATCTTGACATATCTATTGATCAGTACCCGTTCCTTAAGTCGCATGTTATCGATGGTAAGGCTGTTTTACCGATGGCGATTATTGTCGAATGGATGGCTCATGGGGCTATTCACAATAACCCGGGTTTGCGCTTTCACGGTTTTAACGATCTGCGAGTTCTTAAAGGGGTAACCCTTGAACTGGGACAGACTCACACTCTGCAGGTCATGACTGGTAAAGCGATCAAAAGTGACGGTGTGCACGTTGTTCCCGTGGAACTCTCAGGGGTTGCAGCGAATGGGCAAGAATATATTCACGCCCGCTCGAAAATTGTTTTAGCAGCGCAATTGCCATCTGCTAAGGCAGCAGCCGAAAAACTGGAACTGAAGAGTTATCACAGGTCTATTCCTGAAATTTACCACCCGGACAGACTCTTTCATGGACCTGATTTCCATGGAATTCGTGAAGTTCTCGGCTGTGCGGCAGAGGGTATCAGCACGTTGGTCGCGCCCGCGCCACAACCGAGCCAATGGGTTAATCAGCCGTTACGTAATTCTTGGCTGGCCGATCCACTGGTGCTTGATAGTAGCTTTCAAATGATGATTCTTTGGAGCTTTGAGCATTATAAAGCTGGCTCTTTGCCAGTTTTTACGGGTCGCTATCGTCAATATCAAGAACAATTTCCGGATACCGGGGCTGAAGTGAGAGTGCGGGTAAAGGTGCAGAACTCCAATAAGGCAACAGCCGAAATTGACTTTGTCGATCCGCTCACTGGTGTTCTGATCGGTCGAATCGATGATTATGAATGTATTATCGATGCATCTCTTAACGAGAGTTTCCAGCGGAACAAGTTGCTGGGAGTCGCCTGAGAATGAAGCGCGGAAAATCTGTTGCAATTGTCGGGGTCGGTGGTGTTTTCCCAAAATCACCGACTCTGGATCATTTCTGGCAAAACATCGTTGGCAACGTCGATACTTCAAGTGCACCCCCAGCTGGTCGCTGGTTGCTTGAACCTGCTGAGCTCTACTCACCTGATGTCGCTGCTGCTGATAAGATCTATTCAAAAAAAGCCTGCTTTCTGGATAATGAAGACAATATCCGCAGTATCGACGGTCTTGATATTGATGGCGATTTTCTGGCTGAACTCGATCCGATGTTTCGACTGCTGCTGCGGGTTGGTTCTCAGGCTTATGCGGATGCACATACGACTGAATTAGATAAGAGCCGCACCGGCGTTATTATCGGCAATCTTGCCCTGCCGAGTGAAAAGTCCTCTGCCATGGCACGCGATTTTCTCGGTCGAACTTTTGCCGAGAAACTACTCGGCCCGGAAGCAGAGAATCCCAGTTTAAACGTCGCTCCCATAAATCGCTATGTTGCCGGACTTCCAGCCGGATTACTCGCTAAAGCCCTCGGCCTCGGAGGGACTTGTTACACCCTTGATGCCGCTTGCGCCTCCTCCTTGTACGCCATCAAATTAGCCGTCGATGAACTGCTCTCCGGGCGTGCTGATGCCATGCTTACGGGCGGTCTTTCCCGACCGGATTCCCTTTATACTCAGATGGGTTTTTCCCAACTGCGAGCACTCTCACCAAACGGAACCTGCGCGCCTTTCGATCAGCAAGGCAATGGTCTGGTTGTCGGTGAGGGCAGTGGCATTTTCGTTCTCAAAAGAACCGAGGATGCGGTTCGTGACGGTGATCATATCTATGCCGTGATCCGTGGCATCGGGTTGTCGAACGATTTAGGTGGTAGCCTGTTGGCTCCTGTCTCCGAAGGTCAACTGCGGGCAATGCGCTCAGCGTATAAAGAGGCTGGCTGGTCACCGAACGATATCGATATGATCGAGTGCCACGCAACCGGAACCCCAGTTGGGGACGCAGTCGAGTTCTCAAGTTTAAAGACACTTTGGGGGGATAAAGGCTGGAATCGTGATCAGTGTGTTATTGGCTCGGTCAAGTCAAATATCGGGCACCTGCTGACAGCTGCCGGTTCCGCTGCCTTGATGAAGACGCTGCTGGCGTTCAAACATAAAACTCTGCCGCCGACCGCAAACTATTCGTCACCGGCACCTGGCATCGAGATGGACAACAGCCCCTTCACGGTTCTTGGTCAGGCTAAGCCCTGGGACCCGAGAAAGTCTGGGCAAGCCAGGCGCGCAGCAGTCAGTGCCTTTGGTTTTGGCGGCATCAATGCTCATCTCTTACTTGAAGAATGGCTCCCTAAGAATCAGAAAAAAAAGAGTTCGTTGGCTTACCTTCCGACATCCAAGCAGAAATCTCAGCCGGTTGCGATTGTCGGGATGGGCACTCATTTTGGGCCTTGGGATAACCTGCAGAAATTTCAGCAGCGAGTTTTCGGTGGTGAAAACGATGTGCGACCGACTGTGCCTGAACATTGGTGGGGCGCTGAAAACAGTCGTTGGTTGGCAGAAACAGTAAAGCTGAAAGATTCGTTCAGGGGCTACTTTGTGCCGGAAGCTGCGGTTGCTCCGGGTAAATTTAGGATACCGCCGACCGAGCTTGTCGAGATGCTGCCTCGCCAGTTGCTGATGTTGAATGTCGCCGATCAGGCGTTGCAGGATGCAGGTCTCAAAAATGAGGACTTGTTGTTCACCGGTGTTTTTGTTGGTACCGGTCTCGATCTTAACGCCACTAACTTTAGCTTCCGCTGGGGTTTGTTAAAAAAGGCAAAAGTCTGGGCCGAACAACTCGGACTGGAGTTGACAGAGACTGAATTGCTGGAGTGGGTTGATCAGTTGCGTGATGCGGCCGGTCCGGCTTTGACAGCAAATCGTACCATGGGGGCTCTTGGTAGTATCGTTGCCAGCAGGATCGCCAAAGAATTCAAGATTGGCGGGCCAAGCTTTACTCTGTCGAGTGAAGAGAATTCTGGTCTGCGGGCGCTTGAAGTTGGGGTTCGGGCATTACAGGAGGGTTCGATCAACCGTGCCGTCGTTGGTGCGGTTGATATGGCTGGCGATCTACGTTCGGTTCTCGGCCAGCATGCATCGATGCCTTTTTCCGCTCAGGGAGTGATCCGACCATTTGATAAAAACGCTGACGGTACCCAAATAGGTGAAGGTGCCGCAGCAGTTGTTTTGAAGCGGTTGGAAGATGCGAAACAGGATGGCGATCGGATTTACGCAGTATTAAAAGGGATCGGAACGGCCGTTGGAGGTACTTGTAATGATCCCCAGTTACAGCAAGCCGCTTACGAAAACGCCCTGCAGCGTACCTGTCATGATGCCGGAGTCGGTCCGGACCAGGTGACTTACCTTGAAACCTCTGGCAGCGGCGTTCCTCAGGAAGATCAGATTGAGTCTCAGGCCCTTGGCCAGTTTTTTGGTGCTGAAGCTAACAGCGTGCCTTGTTACGTTGGCAGTGTGAAAGCGGATATCGGCCACGCCGGAGCTGCGTCTGGACTGGCTTCGTTGGTAAAAACAGCTCTTTGTCTTGATCGTCATATTTTACCGCCGTTACGGAACGTTGAGACCCTGCGCTACGAATGGATTCGCGGGAAACGGAAATTCATGCTGCCAGCCGCACCGCAATACTGGCTGCGTAATCGTGCTGACGGCCCGCGTCGGGCGCTGGTCAGCTCTGTTGGTGTCGATGGCAGCTGTTCGCACGCGTTGCTCGAGTCTTTTGTCGATTCATCCGATAGTGCCTCTGCTGACATCAAAGATCGGCCGTTAGGGCAACTTGAAGAAGGTCTTTTCGCCCTTGAGTCGGAAACGTCGCAGGGTCTGCTGGAAAAGCTTGCTGTGTTGAAAGCCTTTGTCGCTCAGCATTCTGATTTGACAATCGACAGATTAGCCGCCGACTGGTTTCAGCAGCAATCAAATCGTCGTAGTGAATCTCTCTGCTTGTCGCTGGTTGCCGCTTCCGTTGTTGAGTTGTCTGAACAACTCAGTTTCGCAGAAACCTCTTTGGTCGACAATCCAGATAAACCGCTGGGCTCGAACGAGCAACCGAACCTTGCCTTAGCCGCCCGCGACCGGGTGTTTTACAATCCAAAACCTCTCGCTGTAGAGGGTAAACTGGCTTTTGTTTTTCCCGGCTCCGGAAACCATTTTGCCGGGATGGGGCGTGAGCTCTCCGCACGCTGGCCGCAGATTTTTGCTCGTCAAGACAGGCGTAGCGACTATCTGGCCGACCAGTATCAGCCGGATCAATTTTGGGGCCCACAGTTAAACGAGAATATTTATGATGACCACAATGCTCTGGTTATCTCGCACGTCGCGCTCTGTACCGCACTGAGTGATCTGGTCCGACACTTCGGGATTGAGCCACAGGCGATCAGTGGTTACAGCCTTGGTGAGTCGTCAGGTCTTTTCTCTTCGTCCGCCTGGCTTGACCGTGATGGCATGCTGAGCCGCTTGCAGAAATCGACTCTGTTTACCCACGATCTGGGTGGTGAGTGTACTGCCGCACGGAAAGTCTGGAACCTGCCGAAGAAGCAAAAAGTCGATTGGATTCTGGGGATCGTCGATGCTCCTGCAGCAGATGTCCGCAAATGTCTCGCAGGTAAAGACCGTGCGTATCTGTTGATTATCAATACCTATCGTGAATCTGTGATCGGTGGTGATCGCCGTCAGGTCGAACGGCTGGTACATGAACTAGGTTGCCATTTTATTCAGTTGCGCGGTGTGACAACTGTGCATTGCGAGGTTGTTGGGCCAGTAGCAAAGCCGTATCGCAACCTCCACCGGTTTGAAACCAACTGCCCGGAAGGTATCGATTTCTATAGTTGTGCCCGTGGCAAAACCTATTCTCCGAACCCGGAAAATTGTGCCGACACGATTCTTGAGCAGGCGCTCGATACTATCGATTACCCGCGGGTGATTGAGCAGGCTTATGCCGATGGAGTCAGGCTCTTTGTTGAAGTTGGTCCCGGCAATTCCTGCAGTCGGATGATCAGTAGTATTCTTGGCGATCGCCCGCATCTGGCCCGGCCCATTTGCGTCGCAAATCAAAACCCGACTTCGATGCTTTTACGTTTACTGGCGCACTGTTTGTCTGAGCGGGTTCCGGTCGATCTGAGCGTCCTCTTCCCGGAAGGACCAGTGAATCTGTCTAAGCCGAAAATTCAGATTGCGACAGTCATCGGTGGAGAGCCGTTTGCACCACCAGTTCCTCAGCCGAAGCTACAGACTTCCGAGCCTGTAGCTGATCCAGCGATTGAGGTTTTACCTGAATCGGTTGCTCTGACTCCGGCAGAACAAATACCTGCTATCGAGTCAGTATCTGCGCAGGATAACCCACTGCTGCAGCAGTTAACCGAGACTGCGGAAGTGAATGCCCGAACCCATGAGGCCTATCTGAAGTTTTCCCAGACGATGGAGCAGACGCTGAGCGAAAATATCGGTCTGCAGATGTCACTGTTGCAACAGATGGCAGCCAATGGTGAGCCGATTCCTGTGGTGCAACCTCTGTCGGTTTCTGCAACGCAAACAGTGGTGAAAGCACCTGAGCCAGCGCCGAAAGCAACTCCGCAGGTTGCCTTTGATCGGGAGATGTGCATGGAGTTTGCCATCGGCTCCATCGCTAAAATGCTCGGTCCTGAGTTTGCTGAAGTTGATACCTATCCGACCCGTGTGCGCCTTCCGGATGAACCCTTGATGCTGGTTGACCGAATTCTGACCGTTGAGGGTGAGCCCCGTTCGATGACCAGTGGCCGAGTGGTCACGGAGCATGATGTCACCGTCGATCGCTGGTATCTGGATGGCGGCCGTATTCCGACCTGTGTTGCCGTTGAGGCAGGGCAGGCCGACCTGTTTTTATCCGGTTATCTCGGTATCGATTTTATCAGCAAGGGTAAAGCCGTTTATCGCTTGCTCGATGCGGTGGTGACCTTTCATCGCGGGCTGCCGGTGATTGGCGATACGATTCACTACGATATCAAGATTGATCATTTCTTCCGCCAGGATCAGACTTATTTGTTCCGCTTCAACTTTGAGGCAACCGTTAACGGTGAGCCGTTGATGTCGATGCAGAAGGGTTGTGCCGGGTTCTTTACCGAAGAGGAATTGGCTGCTGGACAGGGGATTGTCCACACCAAGCTTGATCTGATGCCGCAGCCGGGTGTTCTGCCGGAAGATTGGTGCGAGCTGGTCCCACTTGTGGAGGAGAGTTATAACGAAACTCAAGTTAATGCCTTGTATGCCGGAGATCTGGCGGCTTGTTTCGGAGATCGTTTTTCCGCGTTGAACCTCAAGCAACCATACACCATGCCTGGTGGTCATCTGAAGCTGGTAGATCGGGTTGTAAAGCTCGATCCGAAGGGGGGGCGCTACGGAATTGGTCAGATCATTGCCGAGATGGATATCAGCCCACAGGATTGGTTCTTGACCTGTCATTTTGTCGATGACCGGGTTATGCCGGGCACCCTGATGTACGAGTGTTGCATGCACACGCTGCGGATTTATCTGTTGCGGATGGGCTGGATCGGTGAAGAGGAGCAGACCTGGTGCGAGCCGATTCCTGGAGTTGACAGTGGTCTGAAGTGTCGCGGCCAAGTCATTGAGACAACCAAGAAGGTCACTTATCAAGTCAGCATCAAAGAACTCGGTTATCGGCCGGAGCCGTTTGCCATTGTCGATGCGCTGATGTTCGCTGATGGTAAACCGATTGTTGAAATTCCGAACATGTCGGTGCGTTTGTCCGGTTTGAGCCGGCAGATGGTCGAATCTCTCTGGTCTGGGGTGGCTCCGGCTGCGCTGACTAAAAAACCGGTTTTGTACGATACTGATCGGATCACCGCTTTTGCTATCGGCAATCCGTCTGAGGCTTTTGGCGAAGCGTACAAGGTTTTTGACAATGAACGAAAGATTGCCCGCTTGCCGGGTCCTCCTTTCCAGTTTCTCGATCGAATTGTTGATGTGACGGGTGAACCCTGGAAACTGGTCGAGGGCGCTACGGTTGAGGCAGAGTATGATGTGCCGCCCGATGCCTGGTATTTTGCTGCCGGGAGCCAGCCAGAAATGCCGTTCAGCGTGCTGCTCGAAGCTGGACTGCAGCCCTGCGGCTGGCTAGCGGCGTATCTTGGCTCGGCATTGACAAGTTCTACCGATCTGTCATTCCGTAACCTAGATGGTAACGCGGTTCAGCATCGCCCTGTAACACCGGAATCGGGAACCCTGACGACCAATGTCAAAATCACCCGCGTTGCCAGTAGTGGTGGGATGATTATTCAAGGGTACGATTTTGAAATCAGCGACAAGGATGGTCCGATTTACACCGGCGATACGGTCTTCGGTTTCTTTTCGGCCGAATCGTTAGCTCAGCAGGTTGGCGTGCGCGGGGCTAAACTCTATCAAGCGACCGCTGAAGAACAGTCTCGTGCAGAGACATTTGCTTATCCGACAGAGGCACCATTTCCGGAAAAGAAGCTGCGGATGGTCGATCAGATTGAACTGTTCGTCGCCGATGGTGGTCCAGAAAAGCTCGGATTTATCCGCGGGACAAAACAGGTCGATCCGACTGAGTGGTTCTTTAAGGCGCATTTTTATCAGGATCCGGTTTGCCCCGGTTCTCTGGGACTGGAGTCATTTCTGCAGCTGCTTAAAGTGGTGGCAGTAAAGCGTTGGGGGGCGATGACCACTTCACATTTTGAAACGAACGCATTGAATCAGAAACAGAGTTGGAACTATCGCGGTCAGATTGTTCCGAGCAATAAACAGGTGCAGATAGAGGCGGTTGTGACTTCGATTGACGATCAGCAGAAGCTGATGAAAGCGAATGGTTATCTGTCGGTTGATGGCAAGGTAATTTATCAATTGAACGATTTTTCGCTCCGTTTGCATCCCTGATTTAGAGTGCAGTGCTTAAGTATAGGGTGTGAATAAAGAGCTTCGGGTCGGTTGGGTTTCATTTTCCCTTCTATTCGTGGCTCTTTCCATGTTACAAACCTACTCCGATAATGACGCTACGGCAGTCGACGATGACTGCAAAATTGACTAAGTCTCGCTGGTGGAGTTGATGAGATATTCCCGTGTTTACATAGAATCGGTTGGTTACGAGCTTGCGCCGATTGTCGTGACTTCGACCGAACTTGAAAGCCGGCTGCAGCCGGTGTACGACGCTCTGCATATTGCACCGGGACAGCTGGAAGCGCTGACCGGTATTCGTGAGCGACGCTGGTGGAAACCGAATACACCTATTTCTCACGGTGCGATTGCCGCGGCAAAGAAGTCGCTGCAGGAACGGAATATTTCACCGGAAGATATCGGCGCGGTGGTCTATGCCGGAGTCTGTCGCGAGCATTATGAGCCGGCGACCGCTTGTCAGGTTGCTGCTGCTCTCGGCGTTAAAGGTAACGCTGCAATTTACGACACCTCCAACGCCTGTCTCGGCGTGTTGAATGGTGTGCTCGATATTGCCAATCGAATCGAGCTCGGTCAGATTCGCGCTGGTCTGGTTGTCGCCTGTGAGAGTTCTCGTGAAATCAACGAGATCATGATCAAGCAGATGGTCGATAACCCATCGATGGAGTTGTTCACCAAATCACTGGCGACCATGACCGGTGGCTCCGGTGCTGCTGCAGTGCTGTTGACTGATGGATCCTTCACTCCATCACGGCGCCCCAAGCTGATCGGTGGTGTCAATATCGCCGAACCGCAGTACCATGAACTGTGTCGTTGGGGAATTAAGTCGGATTCGCCAGAAAATCACGTTCCTTACATGCAGACTGACGCCGTTGCGGTCATGAAGCATGGTGTTGAGCTTGGCAAGCGGACCTGGGACACTTTTGCTTCTGAACTTGATCTGACCACCGATAAGATCGATAAAGTTATCTGTCATCAGGTTGGAGAGGCGCATCAGAAGTTGATCCTGCAGACCATCGGTATCTCACCGGAAAAAGATTTCACCAGTTTCGAGTTCCTCGGCAATATGGGGACAGTTTCTTTGCCAATTACTGCTGCAATTGCCAAAGAGCGTGATTTTCTGTTGCCGGGTGATTTTGTTGGATTTCTCGGAATAGGCAGCGGCCTGAATTGTTTGATGATGGGGATTCAGTGGTGATCGATTCTCCGTTGATGAAAAAGGAATACCCCTTCGAGGGTAATTTCCTGCCGATGGGGCCGTTGAAGTACCATTATCTTGATGAAGGTCAGGGCGATCCGGTGGTCATGCTGCATGGCAATCCTTCCTGGTCTTTTTACTACCGGAATCTCGCGAAAGAACTGCGAAGTAATCATCGGGTTGTCGTGCCGGATCATATGGGCTGTGGCCTTTCCGATAAGCCAGCCGATTCGCTCTATTCATTTACCCTGAAACAGCGGGTCGATGATCTTGAGGCACTGCTCGATCATCTCGATATAAAGAAAAACATCACTCTGGTTGTGCATGACTGGGGTGGCATGATCGGTATGGCCTTCGCGACGCGCTACCCGGAGCGGATTGCCCGGTTGGTTTTCCTGAACACGGCGGCGTTTCATTTGCCGGAGAGTAAGACTTTTCCTGCGGCACTGCGCATCTGTCGTGATACGCAATTTGGCGCATTTTTGGTGCAGGGATTCAATCTCTTTGCGTGGGCGGCCGCGGTAGTCGGTTGCAAACGGAATCCGATGCAGCAGGAGCTGCGCAAGGCGTATTGCAGCCCCTACGATAACTGGCAGCACCGGATTGCAACCCTGCGCTTTGTTCAGGATATTCCGCTGGAACCGACAGATCCAGGCTATGATTTGATCACTGAAGTGCAAGAGGGCCTGCACCGGTTTGCGAAACTGCCGATCTGCATCTGCTGGGGTGAAAAGGATTTTGTCTTCGACCTGAACTTCCTTGCCGAATGGAAGAAGCATTTCCCGCAGGCGGCAGTTCATTCGTTTGCTGATTGTGGACACTACATTCTCGAAGATGCCAAGGAAGAAGTCATTCCAATCATCAGTCAATTTCTGGCCGACAATCCACTCAAGGCAGCAGCCTCATGACCTCCGGCGAGTTGACCAACATCGCGGCGCACCTGCCGGAGATGGCTCGCCAGCAACCGGACTCTCCCGCAATATATATCCCGACCGGTCGTAATCAGAAGTATCAGCAATTCACCTTCAAACAGCTTGATCAGGAAAGCAACCGGATTGCTCACGCTCTCGAGTCGATCGGTATCAGCCGTGGTGTGCATACCGCACTGATGGTAACTCCGGGTGTCGATTTCTTTGCTCTGACCTTCGCCCTGTTTAAGGTTGGAGCGGTGCCAATTCTCGTCGATCCGGGTATTGGGGTGAAGAACCTTAAAGTCTGTTTGGCGGAGTCTGAACCAGAAGCTTTTATCGGTATTCCCAAAGCACATATCGCTCGCATTCTGTTTGGTTGGGGGAAGGAAACGATCAAGGTTCTTTTGACCGTTGGTCCTAAGCTTTTCTGGAGCGGCTCGTCACTAAAGTCGTTAAGTGCGAAGATCCCTGTTGATCGGGATTATCAGGTTGCTGATACGGACGTTGCTGAGACAGCAGCGATCCTGTTTACCAGTGGCAGTACCGGTGTGCCCAAAGGCGTTGTTTATACCCACGGCAATTTTATTGCCCAAGTTGAGCAACTGCAGCAGGTTTATGATATTCAACCCGGTGAGATCGATCTGCCGACCTTTCCTCTGTTTGCATTGTTTGCGCCGGCACTGGGGATGACTTCAGTGATTCCAGTGATGGATTTCACCCGCCCCGGATCGGTCGAGCCGAAAAACATCATCGAGCCGATCAAACGTTTCAATATCACCACGATGTTCGGCTCTCCGGCACTGATCAACCGGGTCGGCCACTACGGTGAAGAACAGGGCATCCGCTTGCCATCTCTTAAGCGGGCGATTTCTGCAGGTGCACCGGTGCCAGCATCGGTACTTGAGCGCTTTACCAAAATGATGAACAAAGAGGCGCAGGTGTTTACTCCTTATGGCGCGACCGAGTCATTGCCGGTCTGTTCCATCGGCAGTGCGGAAATACTTACTGATACGAGAGACGCAACAGACCAGGGGCGAGGCGTTTGTGTCGGGAGACCGGTGCCCGACATCACTTTGGAAATTATCGCTGTGAGCGATCAGCCGATCGATTGGTGGTCTGAAGGTTTGAAACTGCCAGTTGGTGAAATCGGCGAAATTGTTGTTTCTGGTCCACAGGTGACGCGAAGATATTTCAATCGCGAGGACTCCACTCAGCTGGCGAAGATAGCTGATCCGCCGAATGCGACTTTTTATCATCGTATGGGTGATCTTGGTTATCGAGATGAGCAGGGTCGAGTCTGGTTCTGTGGTCGTAAAGCTCATCGCGTCATTTGCGCTGAGCAGACTTTTTACACGATTCCCTGCGAAGCGATATTTAATACTCACGCTAAGGTTTTCCGTTCTGCGCTGGTTGGAGTGGTTCAATCAGGCCAGATGCAGCCGGCTATCTGTATTGAGCTAGAACCGGAAATTGAAAAATCACAACAGGCGCAAATTCTGCTCGAATTGAAGTTGATTGCCCAGTCACATGAGCTGACCAGCACAATCAAACAGATCCTTTTCCACCCGTCCTTTCCGGTCGATATTCGTCACAACGCCAAAATATTTCGCGAGAAGCTCGCAGTTTGGGCCCAGGAGCAACTGAAATGAAAGCACTGGTGACTGGTGGTGGTGGGTTCCTCGGTAAAGCGATTGTGCGATTGTTGCTTGCAAAAAACTATGCTGTGCGGACTTTTTCGAGGAATGACTACCCAGAGTTGACGGATCTCGGCGTGGAACATCTGCGTGGTCAGTTGACCGATCCGCAAGCCGTGAATACCGCTGTCAACGGGTGTGATATCGTTTTCCATGTTGCCGCTAAAGCTGGAGTTTGGGGGAGTTTTGAGGCCTATGTCGAAGCAAATGTCATCGGTACGGAAAACATAATTCAGGCGTGTCGCAATCAGAATGTCCGTCGTCTTGTCTACACCAGCTCTCCGAGCGTTGTTTTCGATGGTACTGATATGGAAGGGGTTGATGAATCTGTTCCTTATCCCGAGGACTTTCACGCCTACTATCCGCAGACCAAAGCGAGAGCCGAGCAGTTGGTTCTGGCAGCCAACGATCAATGCTTGGCAACTGTTGCTCTGCGACCCCATCTGATCTGGGGGCCAGAGGATAACCATCTGGTGCCACGAATTCTCGAACGTGGAGCCAGCGGTGCCCTGCGAAAAATAGGGAAGCGTGACTGTCTGGTTGACACGATCTATATCGATAATGCTGCTGACGCACATATGCAGGCCGCAGAGCAACTTGATGTCAATTCCGTCGTTGCTGGGAAGGCCTATTTTCTGTCCAACGATGAACCGCTTCCACTGTGGGATGTTGTCAACCGCATTCTCGCAGCTGGCAACTTGCCACCGGTGACAAAAACGATTTCACCCGGATTAGCCTATAGTATCGGCGCGATTTTAGAGAAAATCTATCGCACATTCAACCTGTCGGGAGAGCCGCGGATGACACGTTTCGTTGCCCGTGAACTCTCTACCGCCCATTGGTTCGACCTTGGAAATGCGCGGCGTGACTTTGGTTATGAGCCTAAAGTTTCCGTTGATGAGGGGATGCGTCGATTGCAGGACTGGCTGGAAAAGGAGTAGTCGATGTCTGTTGCGATCAGTCGTTGGCAGCATCCACCCAAGATTATTTCACTCGCCAGCGGCCAGGTTCATCTCTGGCGTTTTCGTCTCGACTTGCCTGTATCTGACATAATTTCTTTGCGGGATTGTTTGAGTCCTGACGAATCCGTTCGCGCTGAGCGTCTTCTGATTCCCGAAAAGCAGCAGCAGTTTATCATTGCGCGGGCAACGTTGCGGAAGATATTGAGTTGTTACCTGGATAAGAAGCCATCCGCTATAGAGTTCAGTTACGGT
>CALZLE010000477.1 GCA_945788205.1 uncultured Desulfuromonadales bacterium | reverse complement strand
TGTCCGATCAGGCCATTGATGACTTTCTCGCTGAATCTGAAGAGCTGCTGGATAAACTGAATCAAGATCTGGCAGAGCTCGGTGACGGTGTCGCAACGGGGCAGGGCAATCCAGACCTGCTCAATGGTATTTTCCGTGATGCTCACTCGATCAAAGGGCTGGCCGGAATGTTTGGTTTCGACGATGTTGCAGAACTGGCGCATCATCTGGAAAACCTGCTGGATAATTTAAGAATGGGCAAAGTTGCCCTCGATGAAACTCTTCTTGACTGCCTTTTTGATTGCCTTGAAGGAATCTCCGGACTTATCCGCGGCAAAGCAGAAAACCCCGACCATACTCAAGATATCTCTGCCTATCTCACTCGAATTGAACATCTGCTGGCCGGCCCGGTTGAGACGGGAGGAGGCGCTTTTTCTGGTCTGAATATTGATCCCAGCTTACTCGATGTTTTAACCGAATATGAAGAGCATCGACTCGATGAAAACATCAAGCAGGAAAAGTCTCTTTATCTGCTCAAAGTCGCTTTCTCTTTGATGACATTTGATACTGAACTCACCGACCTGACCGACAAAGTCAAAGGTTGTGGAGAGGTGATCAGCACCTTGCCTGGAGCGGATAACGATAACCCTGAATTGTTGGCGTTTCGGATTTTATGTGGGGTCGATATCTCCGCAGCTGAGCTGAAATCGCTATTGGCAATTGACAGTATGGAAATTGACGTCGTTACCGGTGCCGCTGACGATTCAGCAGCAGTTCCTCCTGATCCTGTCTCACCAACAGAGTCGGCTACCGAAGCAGTCGAGCCCGCAGTTTTCTCCACGGATGATTTTGTTGCACCAGAAATGCCAGAGGCGGCTGCTGCTGCTGTGTCGGAGCCGAAGGTTGAAAAGGCTAAGCCTGCCAGCACTGCTGATGAGGGGTCAGCGAAATCTTTCACCAGCACTGTTCGGGTTGATATCAGCAAGCTTGATTATTTAATGACAGTTGTTGGTGAGCTCGCCCTGGCAAAAGGGTCGATTGCGCAACTCTGTACTGAGGTTCAATCGGCAGGTTTGCCCGTCGCCCGTGATCTGGAAAAAGCGATACATGCCTTGGAACGACGTCTCAATGATCTGCAGTCTGGGGTTATGGATGTGCGCATGGTGCCGGTTCGCCAGCTGTTCGACAAGATGAATCGAATCATCAGGCGGATGGCTCAGGAATTGGGCAAAAAGGTGAAGTTGAATATCCGTGGCGGAGATACAGAACTTGACAAATTGATCGTTGAAGAACTGGCCGATCCACTGATGCATATCATTCGAAATGCACTAGATCACGGTATCGAGCCTGCAGATGAACGTGTCAAACTCGGTAAGCTTGAAAGTGGCACCGTGTCTTTGGTCGCATCGCAAAAAGGCAACCATGTTGTTATCGAAGTGCATGACGATGGCCGCGGTATTGATCCCGAGGTCCTCCGGCGTAAAGGGATCGAAAAAGGTTTGATCGGTGCGGACACCAATCTTACTCAGCAGGACCTTTTTGGATTACTTTTTCACCCCGGTTTCTCCACCAAGGAAGTGGTGAGTGAGTTTTCTGGTCGCGGTGTTGGGATGGACGTGGTCAAAAGTAATATTTCTGCTCTTTCAGGGATGATCGACATGAGCAGCGAGGTTGGCAAGGGGACTGTCATGAGTCTGACTTTGCCGATAACCTTGGCGATCATCAAGGCTCTGGTCGTTCGGGTTAAAGGGAAGGATTATGCCCTCCCTCTCAACTCTGTGCTGGAAACACTGATGCTGGAACCGGGGATGTTGCAGACGATCGAAGGGCGCGAAGTTATGGAGCTGCGCCAGCAAACTCTTTCTTTGCTGCGGATCGATGGTCTTTTTCAGCTTGACGGTGATACCACAACGGCTAATCAATTTGTCGTTGTGGTTGGTTTTGCAGACAAGCGGATGGGTATTGTTGTCGATGAACTGCGCGGTCAGCAGGATGTCGTTATCAAGTCTCTTGGCAAATCTCTCGATTTTGTAAAAGGAATTGCCGGGGCAGCCGATCTTGGAAATCAGAAGACAATATTGGTGCTCGATGTCAGCGGCTTGATCGGTGTGACCCTGCAGCGAGAAGGTGGGTTCGGTGTATAAGGATTTTTACGGATTGAAGGTTCGGCCTTTTGCCAAAACTCCAGACCCGCAGTTTCTGTTTTTGTCGCGTGGCCACCGTGAGGCTTACGCACGCTTGCAGCACGCCGTAGAAGAGCGCGATATCGTTCTGTTGACTGGCGGAATCGGTTGCGGAAAAACAACGCTCTCGCGAGTGTTAATGGATGAATTGGATGATCATTATCGCATCGTTCTATTGACGAATCCACGCTTGTCACCGCTGGAATTTTTGCAGGCCTTAGCTATTCGTTTGGGCGTTGAGGCGCCCTCTACGAATAAATCGGAACTCCTCGAACAATTGGGCGGTCAGTTGTATGATTTCTATCAACAACAGATTCACCCGGTTTTAATTGTCGATGAGGCGCAATTGATTCCGCATAAAGATGTCTTTGATGAAATTCGCCTGCTGACCAATTATCAGCTTGATGATGTTAACTTGATTAGCGTCGTTCTGATGGGCCAGCCTGAGCTTGCAAAGCGCCTGTCACACTCTGTCTACGAACCACTAAGGCAGCGTATCGGCATTCAGTTTTCACTCAAGCCGCTACAGGTCGATGAGGTAAAGGACTACCTCGCTTTTCGGCTTGGCTGTGCAGGCGGTCGGCAGGATATTTTTTCCAGTTCTGCAATCGATATGATAAGTCGATTTTCTGAAGGAATTCCTCGTCGAATCAATCAGTTGGCATCTCTGGCTCTTTTGGAGGGTTTTGGCCGTGGTGTCCAACATATCGATGCTGACGTTGTCAGCGCGGTAACAGATGAGCTTGATGGGCTATAAAGATGCATTTTAATCTCTTTATTATGAGATTCTCCTTAGGTTTTTTGCTATAGTTCTATCCGAATAAACGAACGGATATTTGATGGATTTGGCAGAGATCAGAAAAAAAGCTCAGCAGAAATCGGCGACGCCACAAGACAAGGCATTGCTCGAGCCGACTTACGCTGCGGAACTGCAAGAAGAAAACAGGGAAGAACTGTTTTCAAGCGTAGAGCAAGAGCCGCTTGATAGCGGTTTAAAGCAGTTTTTTCCAGATTTAAACTTCGCCTCGGAAGAAGATTATATTCAAGGGCTCTCCGGGACTGAAAAAGGGCTCGATGTTGAGACGGTTCAGTGGCTGACTTTTTTACTTGGCGATGAAGAGTATGCTTTAAGCCTCGATGTTGTTCTCGAATTAATCAAGCCCCGCACTTATACCGACTTACCCGATGTCCCAGAGTATGTTCGTGGAATCCTCTCTTTGCGTGGTGAAGTGGTCCCGGTAATTGACCTGCGGACGCGCTTGAAGCTTGGTATGAGTCAGGAAGGAAGCTATCAGCGGATTATCGTTTGTGAAGGTGAGGAGCAATCGATTGGTTTATTGGTCGACCGGATTACCCAGGTGGTTAGAATACCTAAGGATGAAATTGAGCAAGCTCCATTAGTTGTCAAGGATAGCGACAATTATGTGTCCGGTGTCGGACGTTATCAGGGCCGGATGCTGATACAGTTGAATCCGGATGAAGTACTAAACATTCAAATAGAATGAAAACAACAATTTCGTAGTTTCAAGGGGACTGTGAATATTCAGCCGATGTCCGCTGTCGGCATTCCAGGGAGTTGTGATTATGCAGAAAAAAATTCTCGTTGTTGAGGATGAAGAAAGCTTGTTGAAACTTGAAAGCATTTTGTTGACCACCAAGGGGTATCTGGTCCAGGGGGTAACCACAGGATTAGCTGCTTTGGAAGCAATAGATGAAGAAATGCCGGACCTTGTCTTGTTGGACGTCATGTTGCCTAAAATGGACGGATTTGAAGTTTGCTCCAGGCTCAAGGGGAATCCTGCAACCCAGCACATTCCGGTGATTTTACTGACAGCAAAGAAAACACCAGAGGATATTAATCGAGGTAAAGAAGTTGGTGCCGACGAATACATCACCAAGCCATTTAAATCTGCAATGGTCATGGATACGATCGCTAATTTGCTAAAGGATTGATCGCGGAAAGATGCATCAGGATTTTTCGACAGATGAGCTGACGGTAGCAACTCAGCAGCAATTAAAGGTCGCCTGCCTGCGAGTTGGTAAGCAGTTTTACGCTCTTGATATCATGTGTATCAAAGAAATTATTCGCTTGTTGCCGATTGTTGCGGTACCGAAAGCCCCTGATTTCGTTGATGGTGTCATCAATCTGCGCAAAGCAGTTATTCCTGTCGTAGATCTACGCCGTCGATTCGGCTTAGAGCCTACCCTGGAGGAGGAGAAAAAAAGGCGCATCGTCATCTGTACCATAGATGGACGGATCGTTGGTTTACTGGCAGATGAAGTCACAGAGGTTGTTTCATGTTTGCCTACGGACGTTCGCCCGACTCCCTACTACTTATCTGGCGCAGAGGCGGAGTTCTTTCCCGGTGTATGCCGCAAAGGTGAGCAATTGATGATGTTGCTGGACCCAAGAAAGCTGCTGGCTCATGCAAAACCAATCGATATGAGCCAGTTAGAAGCAGCACCCTTGGCTGAGGATATTTGATCACTTAATGATAATTCAGTGTCCAGACTGTCAGCTTCGATTAAGGCTCAACAAAGCCGCACCCGCGAGCCGTATGCAGGTGCGTTGCCCCAACTGTCAAACAAAATTCAAAGTCCAAGTCAAAACGGATCAACTAAAAGCATTTATTGCCCATGAAGACAGGAATGTTTGTCAGCAATTGACAGAGCGACTATCTCTATTGACCGCTTCAGTGACAATTGTTCGAGATTCTAATCAGATAGTTACGCAATTTCAAACCGAAGATTCCGGAGTCTTGCTGCTGGATGTTGCTTTTGATGGGACTTTCCCTTTTCAGCTTATTGAAAAAATAAAGGATTTCGGCCATGGGCAACAAAAAATAATCTTGTTGTCCTCTGTCTATAATCGTACCGCGTACAAGAAGCGTCCTGACTCTCTGTACGGTGCTGATGCCTATCTTGAACTGCATCACATTGGGGATCGACTCGTTCCGTTGCTGACCGAATTGTTTCCCGACATTGCTTCGACAGCTACTTCGGTCGCTCCGATTCAGACCCATGGGGATGAGCGTTCCCTGGAGGTGGCTGAAGTCTCTCAACAGGCGGCCAGTCTGGCTAAACTGCTCGTGGCCGATATTGTTCTCTATAATCAGGACCGCATGGAGCAGGGGGTTGCATCGGGCCAACCGACGCAGCTGTTTGCAGAACAGTTGACAGAAGGTCGCAAGCTCTTAGCGTCTCGGTTGCCGGCTACCGCCGATTTGCCCGTCGATTTTATCCAGCAGGCATTTGATGCTGCCTGCCAATCTTACAACTGTAGTTAGCTGCTGTTTTGATGGAGT
>CALZLE010000476.1 GCA_945788205.1 uncultured Desulfuromonadales bacterium | reverse complement strand
TCGCTGTCAGAGTCCAACTGTTCCTGCCATTGTCCAATCGGAAGAAAGGAGCGACCCATCCATTGATTGAAGAGCTGAGCGAGGCCGGTATATCCCGCGGCCAGTCCGCAGATCACTCCCGAGACTCCTCCAATGACAAGGAAGACAGGGTTGTCACGTAATTTACCCATGGCAAGAAACAGCAAGCAGAACATCAAGGCGGAAAATACCAATTGAAGAGCACGGCTCTGTTGGAAACTACCGAGGAACAGGATAGAGGCGAACAGGCCCCACATACTGAGATAGGCAACCATGGTGACGGAGCCAGGAGCTTGGCCGACGCCGAGCTTGGGGAAAACTTCAAAGCCGATCAGTGACAGCCAGAACATCCCGAGAGGGAGCATGGCAGCGGTTGCTGAGAGGCTTCCGTATTGACGTGAGCGCATACCAGCCATGATCTGTAGCCCTCCTCCAAACAACAACACAGTTCCTAAGGTCGCTGCCGGAGTGTTGTAAAGGCCGGTCTGGCTGAATGCGTAGGTTGATATGCTCAAGGCCAGGGCGAGCAGACCGAGGCTGGGAATTCTGTTTTGTGGCGTTGGTAAGTCTGTAGGCATGTTGACCTCCAAAAAAAATTGGGGGGAGGTTGGAACAATTCCTTCCGTCCCCCCGAAAAGAGGTTTTTCTATGTGAATAAGGTAGTAGCAAGGGGTGTACCCATTATTAACAAAAAAGTGAAAAAAGTATCAGAGCCCCGTGGAATCGGACTTTCTTCAAGGAGAGAGAGGTTTAAAATGCACTGTGGAAAAGAACGGTTTGTTTGCAATACTGCAAAAAAATAACGTTTGAGCGTTGCTTTGTTTACAAATGGCCAAAAATAAACCCCCATGGGTCAGGGGGTTATGTTGTGTGTTTAGTCGATTTGCACATTTGCAAAATATATTCGTAATCGAGAAAAAA
Source organism: uncultured Desulfuromonadales bacterium (assembly GCA_945788205.1). Taxonomy (GTDB): domain Bacteria; phylum Desulfobacterota; class Desulfuromonadia; order Desulfuromonadales; family Geopsychrobacteraceae; genus Malonomonas. Next base: position 3,142 of record CALZLE010000476.1, on the reverse strand, counting down.
TCAGTCGAGAATATCCCCTTTGCGCAAACCATATTTTTTTAGCTTACGATAAATTGTGGCCATATTCATGCCAGCTTTTTGTGCGGCTTCTTCAATATTGCCGTCAACAGAGCGCAATAGCTGGTGCAGGTAGTCGATCTCAAACCGACCGAGGGCCTGATCATAATCATCATCTTCGCTCGGGGAGTCCTCAGTTTCAATAAATTGAGCCAAGGTCGTCAGGTCGATCTGCTCTTCTGTCTCTATTGTGATGCAGGCTTCGATGACATTTTTGAGCTGACGAATGTTTCCGGGCCAGCTGTACTCACTGGCAGCGCGCTGTGCTTCAGCCGAGAGCCCTTTGATGTCGGTGTTAAACTTTTTATTCTGGGCATCGATAAAGTGGGCTGCCAGAAGCGGAATGTCGGCCCGCCTTTCGCGCAATGGAGGAAGGTGTAGATTGATGACGTTGAGGCGGTAAAAGAGATCCTCACGGAACTCTCCTTCTTCAACCTCACGACTCAGATCGGAGTTCGTGGCCGAAATCAGGCGAACATCGACTTGAGTCGACTCAGTATCACCAATCCGGCGGAATTGCTGTTCCTGCAGGAAGCGGAGCAGGGTCTTTTGCACATTGAGTGGAAGGTTGCCGATCTCATCCAGAAACAGAGTGCCGCCGTCGGCTGCTTTGAGCAAGCCCTCTTTATCATTATCGGCACCGGTGAAGGAGCCTTTCTTGTGACCGAACAGTTCGCTTTCCAGTACTGAATCGGGAATCGCCCCACAATTGATCGCGATAAATGGCAGATCTTTGCGGGGTGAATTGTAGTGGACCGCTTGGGCAATCAACTCTTTTCCGGTCCCCGATTCGCCGGTGATCAGAACCGAAGTGTCGCGCACTGCGACTTTCTCAACTTTATCGAGGAGCTTTTGCAGGGAGATAGACGCACCGATGATGCTGTCAAAGTTGAACTTGCCGGCCAGCTCTTCGCGGAGTTGCTGGTTCTCGTTGAGAAGCTGATTATGATTTAGAGCATTACGGACCCGGAACAGCAGTTCATCCGGTTCGAACGGCTTGGTCAGCATGTCGTAGGCGCCTTTGCGCAGGGCCTGAATCGACATTTCGACCGTCGCAAAAGCGGTTATCATGATGACCGGAATATCCGGCTCGGCAGTTTTAATCCGCTGCAACACCTCAAGGCCATCGATGCCCGGCATTTTGATATCGCTGATGACCAGATCCCAGATGCCGGGTCGGAAAACTTCGACAGCTTCTAAAGGATCGTTGAAGGAGCGAACGGCGTGGCCGTCGTCCATCAGAACGGCTTCCATCATGCGGCAGAGACCTTCTTCGTTGTCGACGATCATGATTTTTTTTGCTGACATATCAGTGTTCCGTTTCTCTCTGTTTTACATTTGAAAGGCGCAAGTCAACGGCAGGGTTGCGGGGATTCGTCCCTATCCGCCGATCTTGTCCTTTAAAGCGCTCCGCCTAGTATTCTTCCCGAACCAAAGGCAACCGAATAACCACCGTCGTCCCCTGCCCCATCTCCGAGTCTATAAAAATTTCGCCCTGGTGCATATCAATAATCTGTTTGGTAATCGCCAGTCCCAATCCGGTACCGCGTGCCTTGGTCGTGAAGAAGGGCTCAAAAATTTTCTCCAGATTGTCCTCAGAGATTCCTTCGCCATTATCGGCAAACTCGATACGGATATAATGATCTGCATCCAACGCTGTGCTGACGCGGATTTCTCCACCTTCCGGCATTGCCGAACCAGAATTCAGTAACAGGTTGATAGCGACCTGGCGAAGCTGGTCACCATCGGCGGGGACCAGCGGCAGATGTTCTGAGAAATCTTGCACGATGTCAGTGTGGTAGAGATCTGTGTGATTGCCGGCAAAGTCGATAATCTGCCGCAGTAGTCGATTTAAGTCTGTTGTTTCCAGTACCGGCTTAGGGGTGCGCGCGTAGCTGAGCAGATCCTGAACGATTTTTTTACAGCGTTTACTTTCGCGCTTGATTTCGTTGATAAAGGTGTAGTTCGGATCGGTCTCCGGAATCTTCTTTTCCAGATAGCCGGCATAGCCGAGGATGACCCCGAGGGGATTGTTAATTTCGTGGGCCACACCGGAGGAAAGAACACCGAGTGATGCCATCTTCCCTTGTTGCGCGAGGGCCGCTTCCATCTCTTTATTCTTGCGCAGCATCCGGGTCATGCGGTTGAACGAGAGAGCCAGTTCTCCAAGTTCGTCGTGGCTTTCAACCGGCATCTGTTCATTTAACTTTCCCTGTCTGACCCGCCGGATAACGGTCGTCATCTCTTGAATTGGGTCGGTCAGAACTTTAGAGGCCAGAAAGACCAGGGCCGCAGCAATTAAGCCGATGACCAGAGGCAGTAAAAAGACATGGGTAGCAATACGCCATTTGAGTTCGTTGGCGGTCTGATAAAATTCATCTTCGTAGCTGCCAACAGCAACAATCCAGTCCCAGGGTTCGAAATAGCGGTAGCGGACAATTTTCATCCGTTCTGTTTTCTCGCCTTTGTTGCGCCAGGGATAGCGGATCCAGCCATTTTTATTTTTCAACATTTCGGCGATAAATGGGCGATAACCTAAATCCCGCGCGGCACTGATATTTTGGCCTTCTGCGTCGGGGTGAACCTTTAGCGTACCAGTGCTGTCCATGCAGAAGATGTAGCCGGTTTTACCGACTTTTTTGCGCTTTATCTGCGCTGCCAAGGTTTTTAGCGCATTAGCTTCAAACTTTGGATCCTCATAGGTTTCGTCCAGATAACCGCCGGCTGCGACAATCCAATCCCACTTCGGGTAATACCGGAAGGCGACGATTTTTTCCCGCGGGTACTTATCTCCAAGGGCCTCGTTGCGCCAGGGGTAAATTGTAAAGTTGACGTCTTGTTGGTCGGAATCGAGAGCTTGTTCGATCAGCTCCCGGATGAAGAAACGTCCCTCTTTATCTTGGGCATTGATGACGTTTTCCCCTTCAAGGGCTGGGTGTGAGGTCAGGAGTCCATCAGTGTCGATCGCGAAAAGATAACCACTGCTACCGATGCTGACGTTGTTGAGGCTGTTGCGAGCAGCCTGCTGGGCTGCCGCCAAATTGATTTGGCCAGTTTTTAGCTGGCGCTGTTGCTCATTGATCAG
>CALZLE010000475.1 GCA_945788205.1 uncultured Desulfuromonadales bacterium | reverse complement strand
TGGATGGCGAAACAGGAGCTGTTCAATATTCCCCTGTTCGGAGCGGCGATGCGGCGCTGTGGTTATATTCCCATCGACCGCTCTGACCGACGCAAAGCGATGCAGAGCATGAACGAGGCAGCCAAACAGATTCGCGACGGCGCCTCAGTGATAATATTTCCCGAAGGAACCCGTTCTTCGGATGGTCAACTGCAGGATTTCAAAAAAGGCGGCTTTCTGATCGCTGTTAAAGCGCAGGCTCCTGTGGTTCCTGTCGCCATAAAAGGGAGTTTCAACGTGATGGCGAAGAACAGCATACGCATTAATGGTGGCAAGATTGAGATGGAGATTTTCCCACCGATCGAGACGACCGGAATGAAAAACGCTGAAACTGAACAGCTGATGGAAAAAGTCCGCCAGCCGATTTCTGCCAAACTCGAAGGAGCCGTCAGTGACGACCAAAGCACAGCCTGATTCCTTACGCCTGGTGGCGCTCGGCGGTCTGGGCGAAATCGGCATGAATATGATGGCCGTCGAATATGCCGGCAAAATTCTGCTGATCGATTGTGGCCTGATGTTTCCCGAAGCCTACATGCTCGGCATCGACCTGGTGCTGCCCGACATTAGCTACCTGGAAGAACGCAGCGAGGATATTGTCGCCCTGTTTCTGACCCACGGCCACGAAGACCACATCGGTGCCATCCCGTTTCTCTGGCAACAGCTCGGCGAGCCGGATATTTACGGCACCGGACTGACCCTCGGCCTGCTGCGCAACAAACTGAAAGAATTTGAGCTGGACAGTCGGGTGCAACTGGTTGAAGTCCAGCCTCGGCAAAAGGTCGATCTTTGCCCCTTCGAGGTGGAACCTTTCCGCGCCGCCCACTCGATTGTTGATGGCGTCGGTCTGGCGATCCGCACCCCTCTGGGGCTGGCCATCCACACCGGCGATTTTAAAATCGACCAAACCCCGGTCGATGGAGAAGTGACCGATCTGGCGCGACTGGCCGAATTCGGTGAAGAGGGTGTCCTGTTATTGATGGCCGACTCAACCAATGTGGAAAACGAAGGCTACACCCTCTCGGAGCGCACGGTTAAAAAAGCGCTGGAAGAGATCATTCCCCACTGTGAAAAACGGGTGGTGGTCGCGACCTTTTCCTCCAACATCCACCGGATCCAACAGATCGCCGATGTCGCCGTGGCCAGCGGGCGCAAGCTGCTGATCAACGGCCGCAGCATGGTCAGCAATATCGACATTGCCCGTAAACTCGGCTACCTGAAGATTGCCGACGAGCAGTTTATCGATCTGCGTGAGATGCGCAATTTACCGCCGACAGAGGTGCTGATCATCACCACCGGAAGTCAGGGCGAACCGCTCAGTGCGCTGATGCGGATTGCACTTGGCGATCATAAACAGATCGAGTTGGAGCCGGGTGACACAGTGGTGCTGTCATCAAAATTCATCCCCGGCAACGAAAAAGCGATCTCCGATCTGATCAACAATCTTTACCGCCGGGGTGCCGAAGTCTTTTATGAAAAAACCAGCGAGATCCATGTCTCCGGTCATGCCAGCCGGGAAGAGCTAAAGCTGGTTCATAACTTGGTGAAACCGACCTATTTCCTCCCGGTGCACGGCGAGTATCGGCATCTGGTCAAGCACGCGCAGCTGGCCGTTGAGCTGGGCATACCGAAAGAGAACGCCTTCGTCCTCGACAACGGCAAGCCTCTGCGGATCTGCGCGGAGGGAGCAACCCGGGAGGAACCGATCGAAACCGGGCGGATTTTCGTTGACGGTAAAGGGGTCGGTGATGTCGGTAAGATGGAGCTGCGTGACCGGCGCCATCTCGCCAACCACGGGCTGGTGATCCTGATGCTGGCGGTCAATCAGTCAACCGGCGAAATCGTACAGGGCCCGGAGCTGTTCACCAAGGGCTTCGTCGAGGAAAACGGCGAAAATGACGCCTTGCTCGAAGAGGCAAAACAAGCGGTTCGCGATCTGCTCAGCGAACACAGCCTCGACGCAATCAGCGACTGGGAAGAGTTGCGGGTCGGAGTCCGCAAAGCGCTCCGGCGCTGTTTTAACAAGAAGATCGCGCGAAGACCGTTGATTTTACCGGTCATTCTGGAACTGTAACCTTCACAGCGGATACTTTGATTTAATGGATCTATTGCATGCCACGCTGCTCGGCCTGATTCAGGGGCTGACCGAATTTTTACCCGTCTCCTCTTCGGGCCACTTGGCGATCGCCCAGCACTTCCTGCCCGGGTTCGAACAACCGGGACTGCTGTTCGACGTCCTGCTCCACTTTGCCACCACCATGGCTGTGGTGATCTACTTTCGTAAGGATATCTGGAAATTGCTCAGCTGCTTTTTCCGCAAAGATCCCTACGCGGTTGATGACCGGCACACCTTCTGGATGATCGTCCTTGGCTCAATTCCAACAGCAATCATCGGCTTGAGCGGCAAAGATTTTTTCGCGGGACTGTTCGAAAATCTGCTGGTGATCGGCTGCATGCTGTTACTGACCGCCATGTTGCTGATCGTCGCTGAAAAAGCGCGCAAGGACGGTCGCCCCATGACACAAATAAAAGCAAACGACGCACTCCTGGTCGGTATCGTACAGGGGTTTGCCATCATCCCCGGCATCTCGCGCAGCGGCTCAACAATTGCCACCCTGTTACTGCGCGGTGTCGATGGAGAAGCTGCGGCAAAGTTCTCGTTCTTACTCGCGCTGCCGGCGATCGGTGGCGCGATGTTGCTCTCACTGAAAGATCTGGATCAGGTGGCCAGCGCCGACCTGCCCGCCTACGGCCTCGGCGCCCTGATCGCCTTTGTCAGTGGCCTGTTCGCCATCCGCTGGTTGATGAACGTGGTCCGTCGCAGACGGCTGGTCGGCTTCGCTGTCTACTGTTTGCTGGTCGGCAGCAGCATTATCGGCTATTCTATGTTCGCAGCTTGATGAAAACTGATCTGGATATATAACCATTTATGAGTAAAGCAAAAGCAAAACCCAACGCCAAAACAAAGGCCAAAGAAGTCCCGGAGTTCCCCACTGATACGCGTATGCGCAAGGAAATCCTCGGGCTGGTCTGGCTGGCTCTCGGAATTTTTCTGCTGCTCTGCCTCGGCAGTTACAGCAACGACGATCCTTCGTTCAACAACAACCTAAACCCTAGCCGGGTTCAGAATCTGATCGGCTACTTCGGCGCACACCTGGCCGACCTGCTCTATCAGGCGTTCGGCTTGACTGCTTGGCTCTGGCCTCTCGGCTGCCTGATTTTGTCCTGGCGCTGGCTAAAATTCCGCGAAGTCCACTTCCGCTTTGTCCGGCTGATTGCATTCCTTTTGCTGCAGATCACCCTCGGTGGGCTGTTGGCACTGCAACTCTCCGAAGTCAAACTGTATGGCAGCGAAATCCGCGAAGCGGGTGGTGCGATCGGGCGCGTGCTGGTGCACGCCCTCTCCAGCTATCTGAACCTCGGCGGCGCGGCACTCATTCTGGTCGTCTTTTTCCTGGTCGCTCTGATTCTCTCAACCCGGTTCTCGCTGGTGTTGTTTGTTGATGGCTTCCTTGAACGCTTCGGCCGCCGGATGGAATTACGCCGTGAAGCCAGAAAAGCAAAGAAGGAGCTGCGCCAGAAAGAGAAGAAAGCGAAACCGGAGCTGGAAATCAAAGCACCGCTGATTATGCCGCCGGAGCCGAAAAGACTGGATGAACCGAAGACCAGCAAGAAAAAGAAGAAAAAGACTGACGCAGAGAATCAAGTCGCCTTCTCCTTTCTCGAGCCGAGCGGCTCTTATCACATGCCGGGGTTGGCGCTGCTCGACCACGAAGGTGGTGAGCCCAAACCGATCGACAAAGAGAGTTTGACCAAAGCGGCGCAGATGCTGGAAAACAAGCTGCTCGACTTTGGCGTTGAAGGGGACGTAGTCGAAGTCAAGCCGGGACCGGTCGTCACTATGTACGAGTTCGCCCCGGCACCGGGCGTTAAGGTCAACAAGATTTCAAATCTGCAGGATGATCTGGCGATGGCGCTGCAGGCGGTTTCAATCCGCATTGTCGCTCCAATTCCGGGCCGCGGTGTGGTCGGAATCGAGATCCCGAACAATGACCGCGAGATCGTCTATCTGAAAGAGATCATCGAAGATCAGGCTTTCCAGAAGGCCAGCAGCAAACTGCCGATGGCCCTCGGCAAGGATATCTTTGGCCAGGTGGTGGTCTCCGATCTGGCGAAAATGCCACACCTGCTGGTGGCCGGCTCGACCGGTAGCGGTAAATCGGTCTCGATCAACACCATCATTCTCTCGTTGCTTTACCGCGCAACCCCTGAGGATGTGCGGCTGATTATGATCGACCCGAAGATGCTCGAACTGTCGATCTACGAGGGCATCCCGCATCTGCTGCTACCTGTCGTCACCAACCCGAAAAAAGCCTCGCTGGCGCTGGCCTGGGCAGTTCGGGAGATGGAGCGGCGCTATCAGCTGATGGCTGATAAGGGCGTGCGTAACATCGACGGCTACAATCGCAAACTGATCAAAGAATCGAAAGAAGCGGAGAACCTGCCGCCCGAGCCGGAACCGGTTGAGGATTTTCTCGATGCCGAAATGGAACCGCCACCATTTATCGAGCCGGAAGAAGAACTGGAACACGGTCACCTGCCCTACATTGTCGTCATCGTTGATGAGCTGGCCGACCTGATGATGGTTGCTGGCCGGGAGATTGAAGAATCGATCGCTCGTCTGGCGCAGATGGCCCGCGCGGCGGGAATCCATCTGATCCTTGCGACCCAACGGCCGAGTGTCGATGTCATCACCGGCCTGATCAAAGCCAATTTCCCAACGCGGATCTCTTTTAAAGTTTTCTCGCGCACCGACTCGCGCACCGTGCTCGATTCGATGGGCGCAGAAACCTTGCTCGGCATGGGCGACATGCTGTTCCTGCCACCGGGCGTTGGTTACCTGCAACGGGTCCACGGAGCCTTCGTTTCCGAACTGGAGGTTCAGCGGGTCGTCGATTTCCTCTCAAAACAGGGCGACGCCGATTACGATAAATCGATCCTGCAGGCACCACCAACAAGCAACGGCGCCGACGGTGAGGATGAAGAATATGATGAGCGCTGGGATGAGGCGGTGAAAATCGTCTCCGATACCAGGCAGGCGTCGATCTCGATGCTGCAACGCCGTCTGCGGGTCGGCTATAATCGTGCAGCTCGGATGGTTGAACGGATGGAATCCGAAGGGATTGTCGGCCCCTCAGAC
>CALZLE010000474.1 GCA_945788205.1 uncultured Desulfuromonadales bacterium | reverse complement strand
TCCAACTTCAGGTTGCGTTAATCCAACCTTTACTATCGTGGCCTTGACAATTCGTTTGGCGGATCATTTAAAAAGGCACCTGGCCTCAAGCAGCTGACTCTTCAGGCGCTGGGGAACTGGCGTAAATAGAAAGCTGGCTGGCTGGCTGATAGAAATTACTTCTCCGAGATCGCGCCGGCGGCGCGGTGAATTGCCCATCCCCGCCGATTTCCAACCGAAAACCGGCCTGCTTTCCTAAACGGCTGCGTTAAACAACTGCATATAAACCATAAAAAAGCCGGATGCTGCTGAGCATCCGGCTTTTTACGACTGCGGAACCTGATCCTGACGCTTGATAATCCAGTTGGCGCTTGGGGGATTTCCAGAAACGATTCAGGCGTCACTGCTCGATTCAAGTTCGGCCCAGCCGACCTCTCCGGACAAAGGCTCTGCGGCCCGCATGGCGATTGCCTGGGAAACGCCACTGGATTGCTGATAGGCGAGCAATTTAAAGTCTGCCAGCATTTTTTTCAGGTGGGCGGCCTGACTGGAAAGCTCATCCGCCGCTGCGGTGTTCTGCTGGACTTTCTCGTCAATCTGTTCCAGCCCCAGGTTCACCTGTGAAATCTCCTGCGCCTGCTCATTGCTTGCCGCTGTCGGCCGATAGGCCCTTCTAGGGGTTCAAAACCGAAGAGATAAGCTGGCTCAGTTCCAGGCCGCTAAATGGTTTACCGACAAAACCTGTAAGCCCCAACTGCTGCAAATCATCGATATTTTCCTTGGTGTAACCAGATGAAATGACGATTTTGCAATCCTGATCGATCTCTTTCATCTGCAGGAAAAGCTCACGCCCACTCATTTTCGGCATGATCATGTCGGTAATTACCAGGTCGATACGTTCATGCTGGTCCTTAAAGATCTTTAGCGCCTCCGCGCCATTTGAAGCCAAAAGAATCTCATAGCCCAACTCTTCAAGCAGATATTTTCCCGAAGACCGGATGAGCTCTTCATCATCGACAAGAAGAATCCTTCCGGAACCGGACAGAAGTTCTCTGTTGCTTTTTTCGACCCTGACGCTGCGGTTCGAGCAGGGCAGATAAATACGGAACACCGACCCTTGTCCCACCTCACTCTCAACACTTATGGCACCTCTATGATTGATAACTGTTCCGTAAACTGAAGCCAACCCGAGCCCGGTCCCCTTGCCTGGTTCTTTGGTTGTAAAAAAAGGTTCAAAGATTTTTTCCAGATTCTCTGGCGCAATACCGCTGCCCGTATCACGAACCGTAAACTGGATAAATTCTCCTGGCTCGAGATTGAAGAGGCTGTTGCCACAATAGGCATCATCCAACCGCCTGTTGATTGTTTCAAGAGTCAGCTCACCCCCTCCGGGCATTGCATGACTGCCATTAATCGCCAGGTTCATTATGGCATTCTGTAAATCTGAACTATCACCTTCCAGACAATCATTCGGTGCATTCTTGTTAACGATGATCTGAATGCTCTTGTCGATGGTCTGGCTGAGGATGGCCACAGCCTCATCGATCACCTCGTGGAGGGATAATCCGGTAACGGACAGCTCCCTTTTCCGACTGAAGGTAAGGAGCCGGGTCGTCAAATTTGCTGCCCGACTCGTGGCCTGTTTGATGATTTCGAGGTAGTGATCAACTCTCTGATCGGTTCCGCCGACTTTTCTCGTCAATAGCTCAGTCGCAGTGGCTATCCCTCCCAGCATGTTGTTAAAATCGTGTGCGACGCCACCGGCCAGCTGTCCGATCGCGTCCATCTTATTCCGTTGGTTCAATTTTTTCTGCACCGCATATTCTTCAGTGACATCGCGAAAGACCAGCACCACACCGACCACATCCTGTCGCTCCGGTCCTGAGCGTATGGGGGCGGCGGAATCAGCGACCTGGTACTCTTTGCCATCCCGGGCAAGCAGAATTCTATCATTGGCAAGGGCAACGGTCTCTCCTGTTGCCAATACGCGCCGGACAGGGTTCTCGGCGAGCGCCCGGTTCTGCCCTTTGACAATATGGAAAACATCCGGCAGCGGCCGACCCAGGGCCTCCCGCCTAGACCAGCCAGTCAACTTCTCCGCAACCGGGTTGATCATGACCACCACACCATCGGCATCAGTTGCGATCACAGCATCACCGATAGAATCGAGGGTCGTGCGCAAGCTTTGATTCGATCTCTGTAATTCCTGCGTACGCTGATGCACCATCTGTTCAAGGGAATTCTGCTGTGACTCCAATTGGCCGATGAGCGCTTTGATTTTTCCGCTCATGTCATTAAACGAGCCAGCCAGGCTGCCGATCTCATCCTGGCTGTGAACGACAACCTCTTGCTCAAAATCACCTGCAGCGACCTTTTCCGTGGCGAACGAGAGCTGTCGAATCGGTGCGACAATACCTTTGGTGAATTGCCATATCGCGAACAATGTCAAGATGACCAAACCACTGCCGCCGACCATAAAAAGCGTAAAAAATTGGCGATGCGCCTGGGCGATATCTTGCGCAGACAAAGCCAGCACAAGCGCGCCGACCGATGTCTCGCCCTCCTTGATGCTCTCTGAGATGGCGACGAACGGCTCCCCTGCCAGGTCGATATCGGCTGAAATATTGGCCCGACTCGATAGGGATCGGGTCAGAAGCCTGGTCAGGCTCTTATCCGTCAGAACCTCCGGGTCGCGGAATGTTGTCGCCTGAAGGCGCTCTTCAGTGTAGACGATCGCCTTTAGTCCATATTTCTTTTCCAGGTTGACGAGGAACGCGTAATCGATGAGCCGGGAGAGGGTCAAAACTCCAATCGCCTGCTGCTGATGTTTGATGACAATTTTCGCAAAGATGCCAAGTCCCAGATCGGTCTTTTCGATGCCGGAGAGACTCTCTCGCTGGTCAAGGGCCCGAAAGCTGTCTCGATTGGCTTCGCTATGGCCATAGCGGGTCGGCCGATGCCCTTCGGCCAGGACCACACCTGCGGAGTCTGTGACTTCGGCAATATCCAGACCGAGTTCATTCAGGGTTCGCGCCAGGATGGTGAGGACCTGCTGCCGGTCCTGCTGCTTGACCGCCTCAATCAGCAGCGGAGTGGTTGAGATCTGCAGGCTGCTCAAGAGCAAGTCCAGCTCAAGGTGATCGATTTCGCTCTTGGCTCCAGACAGGGAACGCTCCAGTTGCCGTTGGAAATTCTGCTGCAGATTCCGGCTGATTATCCAGGCAGAGAAGAGGCAAAGAACCAGAAGAGGGATAATGACCAGAGGCAGAATTCTCGTAACCAGACGTTTGTGAAGACTTTGCATGATAAAACCTAGTGTGGCAGAACCATCGGCGTAAACAATGTGGTCCCGAAATTTTCTTTGCCAAAACTGCCGATAAGTCTCTGCCCCTCCCCGGAGGTAACAAAATCGATAAAGGCCATCGCCCCCCGGTAGTTGACTTTTTGCACCTTGGCCGGATTAACCGCGATGATGCCATAAGGATTGAACAGCTGCTTGTCGCCCTCAAGGACGATGCTTAACTCCAGCTCAGCCTGATTGTGCAGATAGGTACTCCGATCGGCGAGGGCATAAGTCCCCTGTCGGGAAGCCGCTCGCAGGGTGGCCAGCATCCCGCTGCCTGCCTGAAGATACCAGTCACCTGTCGGGTTAATGCCGGTATGATTCCAGACCGACATTTCCCTCATATGGGTCCCGGAATTATCGCCCCTGGAGATGAAAGTGGCCTGCTGCCCAGAGAGTTTTAAAAAGGCCTGATCGGTCGTCTGCACCGATTTGATCCCCGCAGGGTCTGCTGGCGGCCCGAGCAGGACGAAGTCGTTGTACATCACATCTCTGCGATTAAGCCCGAAACCTTCAGCAATAAACTGGTCCTCTGCCGGCCGGGCGTGGACCAGGACAACATCGGCCTGACCGTCCCTCGCAGCCTGCAACGCAGCGCCGGTACCCAGGGCAAGGACTTCAACTGCATAAGAATATTTTTGCTCAAAGCGCGGGATCAGAACCGAAAAAAGCCCGGAGCCGACAGTGCTGGTTGTCGTCGCCAGGCGTACCGTCTGAGGAACATCTGAACTTTGTGTGGAGCTTTTTTCCTGACAACCAGAAAGGCTCAGCAGGCAACTCGCATAAAACAGACAGGCCCCTATCAAGCTGGCGTTCCGCACCATTTGACTCTCCATGCAACAGATATGGTTGAAAACAGAGATGGTTGCAAGTGTTAGCAGTATAACAGGAAGTTCTCGGCGTCAGGCACCAAGGCACGCTGAGCCGTCCGACCGGAAACCGGACGGACGGCTCGACCCATTCGGTGTTGGCGGCGCTCTGGGCCGGCACCAGGGTCTGCACCCGGTTGTCGTA
>CALZLE010000473.1 GCA_945788205.1 uncultured Desulfuromonadales bacterium | reverse complement strand
GTTTAAGATGCCGCAGCCACAACAATGGTAAAAGCAACGCCATCACATAAGGCACAAAGGCCAGAATAGTTAGCCCCAAACAAACAAACGCCCCAAATAAAGACAAAATCAAATCCAGCACGAAACTACTCCAGAACTAAACAAAAACAGCCCGCCTCCGGCACAGGAAATCCCTGACCGAAAACGGGCTGATTCGTTACGTTAATGCGAAACATGGTCCCCTCCAAGTTGCATCACATTTGAAACTTGACGAAAGATAACGTTAGAAAAGCAACAGCCACCTTGTCAAACGCTTTTTCCGAGTAAAGGCACAAGGGGGCAGCTCTTCACATCTGCAAAATCCCTTCAATTTCCTTAATCAAGCCACTCAACCCGGCACCCTAATTGGATCGCACAACCTTCCGGCAAACGTAAAAAAAGCTGCTTCAGATATTCCTGGAACAGCCTTTAACTTTAAACTGGCAACAGCAGAATTATTCGACCGTCACACTCTTGGCCAGGTTTCTTGGTTGATCAACATCGGTTCCTTTAAACACAGCAATATGATAGGCAAGTAACTGCATCGGCACCGAGGTGAGGACCGGCATCAGGTCGTCGCTGGTTTCCGGAACCCGGATGATGGCGTCGACCTTGTCGACCAGGTCGGCATCATCACCGCTGACCACGGCGATCACCTTGCCACCACGGGCACGGACCTCTTCCATATTTGAGACAACTTTATCGTAGGTGGCGTTCTGTGGAACCAGCACAACAACCGGCAACGTCTCATCAATCAGCGCTATCGGGCCATGCTTCATCTCGCCAGCGGGATAGCCTTCAGCGTGAATGTAAGAGATTTCCTTCAGCTTGAGCGCACCCTCAAGGGCAATCGGATACTGATTACCTCGGCCCAGATAGAGAAAATCACGGGCATTCATAAATTCGCGGGCAATCGCCTCGATGTGTGCGTCCAGCTCCAAGGCCTCTTCCAACTTCCGAGGCAGGGTCAAAAGTGCCTCAACTTGCTCGCGGCACTGCTCGGCACTCAAGGTATCACGCACCCGGCCCAGTTTCAGCGCCAGCTGATAGAGAGCCACCAGCTGGGTGGTAAACGCCTTGGTCGAGGCGACGCCGATCTCCGGCCCGGCGTGGGTGTAGATGACCCCGTCACTCTCGCGGGAAATCGAAGAATCGACCACGTTGCAAACGCAGAGGGTTTTTCCGCCCTTGCCCTTGGCTTCACGCAGGCCGGCTAAAGTATCGGCAGTTTCACCGCTCTGGCTAATCAGCACCGTCAGACTGTTTTCATCAACAATCGGATCGCGGTAACGGAACTCGCTAGCGATGTCGATTTCGACCTGAAGGCGAGCCAGCTTTTCGATATAGAACTTGCCGACCAGCCCAGCATGCCAGGATGTACCGCAAGCGATAATGAAAATTTTGTCCAGCCCCTGCAGCTGCGCGTCGGAGAGACCGAGATCTTCGAGGTAGATATCTCCCTCTTCCGACTGCAACCGTCCGGCAATGGTATCGGCGACGGCGCGCGGCTGCTCGTAAATCTCTTTGAGCATGAAGTGCTTGTAACCACCCTTCTCCGCCATCAGCGGACTCCAGGTAATGGTTTTGCTCTGCTTGGTCAAGGTCGCACCGACCAGATCGGTAAACCGCATCTCGGCTTCGGTGAAGATTGCCATTTCACCGTCTTCGAGGAAAATCATCTCGCGGGTGTGGGAGAGCATCGCCGGAATATCGGAGGCAACAAAATACTCCCCTTTCCCCTGACCGACCACCAGTGGGGAACCGAGCTTGGCAGCAATCAACTTATCCGGTTCCTCGCAACAGATGATAGCCACGGCGTAAGCGCCCTGCACTTCATTCAAAGCGTTGCGAACCGCAGTTTCAAAGTCGCTGCTGGCGTTGTAATGCTCTTCCACCAAATGAGCGATAATCTCGGTGTCGGTCTCCGAACTGAAGTTGTGGCCAGCGGCCTGCAACCGAACTTTCAGCTTCAGATAGTTTTCGATAATTCCATTATGAACCACAACGATGCTACCCGCCTTGTGCGGGTGGGCATTCATTTCCGACGGCTTGCCGTGGGTCGCCCAGCGAGTGTGACCGATGCCGCGCGTACCGGTCGCCGGTGTTTCGCGGAGAATATTTTCCAGGTTGATCAACTTCCCTTCGGCGCGATAGGTCTTTAGCTGACCATCGTCCAGAGTACAGATTCCAGCAGAATCGTAGCCACGGTATTCGAGCCGCCGCAGTCCATCAATGATGATCGGCGAGGCCTGCTGCTTGCCGATATATCCAACTATTCCACACATGATCGTTCCCCTCCGGCGCTCAAGATTGCTGCGATTTTTTGCGCAACGTCCAACCTTCGATGACCTTTTGCTCGCTGCGAGCAATGGCCAGCGAATCGGCCGGAACATCTTTGGTGATCGTCGAACCGGCACCGATCAGACTGTTGCGACCAATAGTCACTGGTGCAATAAATTGCACGTCGCTGCCAACAAAAACATCGTCATCAACAATTGTTTTGTGTTTGCTGACGCCATCATAATTGCAGGTGATGGTCCCGCAACCGAAATTGACGTTTTTACCGACCTCAGTATCACCGAGATAAGTCAAATGGCTCGCTTTCGAGCCCTCACCCAATAAGGTTTTTTTGGCCTCAACAAAGTTACCAATTTTGTTTTTGCCGCTGAAAACATTTCCTGGACGTAAGTGCGCCATGGGTCCAATTTCACAGCTCGGGCCGACCTGCGATTCTTCGATCGCCGAACCCGCTTTCAGATGTACCCCGTCAGCAATCGACGAATCGACAACCACGACACCTGTTTCTATGGTGCAGTTACTGCCAATTTTCGTGGCGCCACGCAATTGCACATTGGGGTGCAATACCGTGTCGGCACCGACTTCGACGGTGCTGTCGACATAAACGGTGGTCGGGTCGATCATCGACACACCTGAGAGCATCAACTCGGAATTGACATGCCAACGCATTACGGCCTCGGCCTCGGCCAGCTGCCGCCGGTCATTTATCCCCATCATCTGAGTGGCATCGGGAATAACAACGCCACGGGTCTTTTTCCCAGCGGAAACTGCAGCGGCGACCACGTCGGTCAGATAATACTCACCTTGGGAGTTATTCGTTTTCAGGTTCTTCAGGGCCGACAGAACAAAATCGGCATCAAACAGATAGGTGCCGGTATTAATTTCGCTGATTCGGCGCTGCTCGTCGGTGGCATCCTTCTCTTCGACAATTTTCAGCACCTGCTCCTGATTACGAACGATTCGCCCGTAGCCCGTCGGGTCCTGCATCTCTGCAGTCAGAACTGTGACCACAGCCTTTTCATGCTGATGATATTGCAGTGACTGCTTCAGAATATCAGCCTGCAACAACGGCACGTCACCGCAGAGCAGGAGCAGCGTTCCGGAAAACCCGGCTAAAGATTCGGCCGCACAGAGCAGTGCGTGCCCAGTGCCAAGCTGTTCGGTTTGCTCGACCCAACTGACTTGTTCATCTGCAAATGCCTGCTTGACTGTTTCGGCCTGATGACCAACCACCACTGTCAGCTGCTTAACTCCAGCCTGCTTTGCCGCCTGCAGCGGATACTGCAACATCGGCTGACCGCAGATCGGATGTAAAACCTTCGGCAGCGCCGACTTCATTCGTGTCCCTTTACCGGCGGCCAGAATGACCGCTGCAAGCCCTTTATGCATGTAATTTCCCCTATGATTTTTTGTGATAAGAAAAAACGCTCAATTATCTCGAAATGAGTAGGCTCAAGTCAAGCTGTTCCCGGTTAAAACAGGGATTATTCGTCTCGATATTTACAAGTTTCTAACAGTCACGTATAGTTCAGCTACTGGAGGCTGTTATTAAATGGATGAAAAACGTGCACTGGGCTACGAGCTGGATGAAATCCAGCAGCAGATGAAGGAGCTGGAAATCCTCTACGAGCAGTATTTTGCCGGTGTGCAGAAACGTGAACCTCAACTGGACCGCAACAACCTGGCGCGCCGGATTCGCCAATACAACAATCGGCGGATCGTCTGGACCGACCTGAAGTTTCGTCACCAGGGATTGGCCTCCCGCTTCATGTCCTATTGTCAGTATTGGGATCGGATTCTGCGCCTGATAGACGAAGGCAAATACCACAGACATACCGCCAAACTGAACGCGCCATCTAAACCTACCGCACCAAAACCGGCCAAAGCTGACAGCTCACAGAATGAAGCAACGCTGCTACAAAAGGAGCTGGTTAAAGCCAGAAATGCCTGTGGGGTGAAAGGAACAGCACCCACGACGGAAAAAATCGCCGCGTTTCTCGACACCCAAAAAGAGAAAATTCGCCAGCGTTACGGCGACAAAGCAGTCGCTTTCACCGTCGATACCAGCGACGGCAAACCACGCATCAAAGTCAGTCTGAAAAAATAATCCGCTATGCGCATTGTCTTGTCGACCCTGCATGTGCGCCGCTCGGCACAAGCTGTTGCCCTCGCCGCCGGTAATCTCAAAGCCTGCCTACCGGAAAAACTGAAAAACCAAACCGAACTCATCGACCTGTTCCCCGAGCAGACGCTGGCAGAGCAAAGTCGACTGATTCTTAGCAACCAGCCACAGCTGATCGCCTTTCCACTCTACCTCTGGAACCGGCAACAGGTTCTACAGCTTTGCACCAAACTGCGTGAACAACACCCCGGCTTGATCCTGATTGTCGGCGGTCCGGAGGCGAGCGCCGACCCACATGCGGTGATTTCCGAAGGCGCACTAGATGGTGTTATCTGCGGCGAAGGGGAACTGGCATTCGCTCAGTTGATTGCCGCACTGGAACGCGGCGAGACGATACCGGACATTTCTGGATTTCTGCCGGCAAAAAGCGTCGCCAATCGAACTGTCAGGCCAGCGCTCTGCCCCGACCTGAGCCAACTTCCATCCCCATGGCTGACCGGTACGCTGCCACTGGAGGAAGACTGCGGAGTCCTCTGGGAAGTGGCACGCGGCTGTACCTTCAACTGCGCCTTCTGTTACGACGCAAAAGGTCATCAGGGAGTCCGCCCCTTACCGCTGAAACGACTGAAAACCGAGCTACAGCTGTTTGTTGAGGCAGGAGTCGCACAAATCTGGGTTCTTGATTCGACCTTCAATGCCCCTGCACAGCGGGGTAAACAACTGCTGCAATTGCTGATCGAGCAGGCTCCGCAGATCCACTTCCACCTTGAAGCCAAAGCTGATTTTCTCGATGAAGAGACTGCCGCGCTACTGAGCCAACTGTCCTGCTCAATTCAGATCGGCCTACAATCGGCTGAACCTGATGTTCTGAAACCGTTGCACCGAACACTGAAACCGGCCAAAATGAACCGCGCATTACAACAACTGTCAGCGACCGGCGTGACCTTCGGCCTCGATTTGATTTACGGACTGCCGAACGATAACCATCAGGGCTTCCGCAACAGTCTGAACTTCG
>CALZLE010000472.1 GCA_945788205.1 uncultured Desulfuromonadales bacterium | reverse complement strand
GTTTTGAAAATTTCGTTTGTAATTGTTTTGTTCATTTTTGCAATTGCATCTTCAGCTATTTCTTTTGGTGTCATTTGCCCCTCCATTTTAAAGGCCTAACAGGGATTAGGCGGTAACCGGTATATTGGATATGCCGGTTACCGGAATATCAGTTGAATTTCTGTGTAAATACAGTATCTTATTTTTGTCTGGTTTTTAACCGTTTTTTTTCTACGTCTCTGGAGGGGGATCATGGAAAATTCTTTGGGGGAGTCCGCCCTCAATTCTTCATTCTGGCTATCATACGAAAATTGTCTGACTGAAATCTGTGTCAATCCGAAACTTATTCATTGGTATGTGATTTGGTGTAAGCAATTCGTCAAGTTTATTGGGCGGTTGCCTCTGAAGGATTGTCGCCCTGAGCATGCTTCTGCGTTTCTTGATTCTTTGCGGGATAGGGAGTCGATTAAGGATTGGCAGTACAAGCAGGCCCGTACCGCATTGTGGCATTTTTTCCGAGACTATCTTCAAATTTCCTGGGCTGCTGATGGAGGAGAAACGTCTCTTCCTAAATGCGATGAAGGTAACTCTATCACTCTGTCTTCTGCGCATCGGGCGACTCTAGAGAAAATGCGGACCACTTTGGTTGGTCGGCAATATGCGAAGCGAACGATTAATGCATATCTCGATTGGGCCTCTCGTTTTCTGGGGCATTATCCACATCGTCAGATTATTGATCTGGATGCAACTGCAGTTAAAGCCTATTTGACCTGGCTGGTTGAAAAGCAGAATGTGGCTGTCAATACGCAGAAGCAGGCTCTTAACGCTCTTGTCTTTCTATTTCAGGAGTCTGAAGAATGTTCTTTGGGTGATTTCTCTGACTTCACGCGGGCTAAAAAGCCGATCAAAGTTCCTGTCGTATTGAGTCGAGAAGAGGTTTCAGTGCTACTTGCTGAAATGAATCCTCCCTTTACGTTGATCTGCCAATTGCTCTATGGCGCAGGGCTGCGCTTGCTGGAAGCGATTCGCCTGCGGATCAAAGATGTCGATTTTGCTCAAAACCAGATTCTTGTTCGTGACGGAAAGGGGCGTAAGGATCGCATCACTATGCTGCCGGATATCTGTCGCGAGGCACTTGAGGGGCAGATTGCTGAAGCAAAGTGTATTCATGCTGAGGATCTGAAAAGAAATTATGGCGAGGTCTGGTTGCCCTCAGCGCTAAGCAAGAAGTATCCGGGGGCCGCTCGGGATTGGCGGTGGCAGTATGTTTTCCCCGCAAGTAGGGTAAGTGTCGATCCTGAGAGTGGTAAGGTTCGTCGTCACCATTTTGATGATTCGGCAGTGCAGCGTGCGGTCCGTGAGACAACGAAAAGGGCTGAGCTGAGCAAGCCGGTTACACCACATACTTTGCGGCACTCATTTGCCACCCACCTGCTGGATTCGGGTTACGATATCCGCACGGTTCAGGAGTTGTTAGGCCACGCTGACGTGGCGACAACGATGATTTACACACATGTGCTGAACAAGCCGGGGGTTGCGGTACGCAGCCCGGTTGATCGTTAGTTTGAGCCAGGGCTTCTGGTTCTATTCAGCTTTGTCACTCTCCAGAATTCGTTCCAGCTGTGCCGAGCTCAGGTACAGATCGTAGCGGGCATCAATCTCCAGATTACGGGCGCGGGTCAGCAGGAACTGGGCATCGAGCAGGTCTACGGTGGTGGCCTGTTGTTGCGCGAAACGGTTTTCGGTGACCCGGTAGTTTTCTTCGGCCGAGATCACACCGGTGCGCGCTTCTTGTTGGCGGCCTGTGGCGATGCGGGCGTTTTGCAGGGCGGTTGCCAGTTGCAAATCCAGGGCGGCTTCGGTGTCGCGTAATTGGGCGGCAATCTTGCGCGTCTGAGCATCGGCCGTGGCGACCGATTTTTCGCGGGCGAAGCCATCAAACAGGTTCCAGCTGGCGCTTAAGGTCAGCAGGTTGTCATCGCTGTTGCTGTCGAGCGGGGAGAGGTCGTCACCATATTCTTCGTGCGTGAAACCGAGGTCGACACGCGGCAGGTAATCGCCTTTACTCGCCTGCCGTAGCCGTTTACTGGCCTGCAGTTCGCTGCGCAGGTAGAGAAGTTCACTGCGATTGTCACGCAGCTGTTGCTGGTAGCTGTTAACCTGTGCAGGATCGAAGCTTTGCAGGCTGTCGCCAGTCAAATCTGCAAGTGTTTCTTCGCTCGCGAGTTGTGCGCCGATGCTGCGTTCCAGTTGGCGGCTGGCGATCTGTTGTTGTCCTTCGGCTTGCAAAAGATTTTGCCGGGCGTTGGAGAGCTCCACTTCGACCCGCAGCAGTTCATTGCGGGCAATCACGCCATGTTCGTATTTTAACTTGGTGTCCCGAAGCTGCCGTTCCAACAAGTCGACGCCCTCAGCGGCGGTTGCCACCGAATGACCGGCGCGTAGCACTTCGATGTAAGCCTGTTTGGTCTCGAGGGTTATGTCGGCTCGGGTCGCCTGTAGTTGGTAATCGGCTCCTTGGGCGCGTTGCTTGGCGGCTTGGTAGTTGTGGAAATCACGCAGGCCATTGAACAGATTGAGAGATGCGCCGAGGCTTAAAGTTGAATTATAGATGCCGAACTCGCTGTAATCTTTATCCCACTTCAGATAACTGTAAGCGAGATCAACACGCGGCAGAAATGCTGCCCGGGCGATACCGACCGTCGCTTTTGACTGGTCTGCGTTGGCGCGAAACTGCTCTATCCGTTGGTGATTCTGTTGCGCGGCGGCCACCGCTTCGGTCAGCGTCAGAGCGTTTGCCTGTGGGGCCAGCAAGATCAGCAGCAGAAGTGTTGTGGTTAAGAATTTCATCGGCTGTCCTCCTGCGGGGCTTTGCGTTTTTCCATCCGGATAACAAATATCAGAATCGCCGGGATGACGAACACGGTAAACACCGTCGAAACCGCCAGTCCGCCGAGAATGACGCTGCCCAAGCCGCGGTAAAGTTCGGAACCGGCGCCGGGGATCAACACCAGCGGCAGCATGCCGCAGATGCTGGTGGTCGCGCTCATGTAGATCGGCCGCAGGCGGCTGCGGGTCGACTCCAACACCGCTTCGCGGTAATCCATGCCGTTGTCGTGAAAATTATTCAACGCCTGGTGGACGATCAGAATCGCGTTGTTGACCACGACGCCGATCAGAATGACGAAGCCGAGCATGGTCAACACGTCCATCGGCTGCGGCGTGATGAAGATGTTCAGCAGCTTCAGGCCGATAAAGCCGCCAGCGCCGGCCAGCGGTACAGTCAGCATGATGATCAGCGGATAAATGAAATTGCCGAACAGTGAAGCCATCAGCAGGTAGGCGATCAGGATCGCCAGCAGAAAATCCCATTGCAGGACTTCGCGGGTTTCAACCAGTTTGTCGGCGGCACCGCTCATTTCGACCTGCAAGCCTTCGAGCAGCCCCATCTGTTTTACTTGCGGAATAATCTGCCCATCGATAATCTCCATCGCTGTTTGCAGCGGCATCGACTTTGGTGGCGTGACCTGAAGAGTGACGGTCCGTTCCCGTTCAAGATGGCGAATGCGGGCCATGCCGGTGGCTTCCTGCAGTGTCGCCAGCGAGGAGACCGGCACCAGCTTGCCACTCGGTGTCGCCAGGGTGGCGTTGTAGAGCGCCTGTGGTGTGGAGATCTCTGCGTCGGACGCTTTCAATATCAGGTCGATCTTCTTTTTCCCCTCCTGCTTGAAGTCACCAACCACCCGGCCGTCCATCAGTACGTCGAGGGCGGTTCCCAGCTCGCGAGTGCTCATGCCGTTGGCTTTAAGCCGGTCGCGGTCCGGGATGATGCGCACCTCGGGATAGGTCAGTTCGATGGAAGGGACCGGGCGGACCTGACTGTTTTCGATCTGTCCGCGGATCATGCCGAACATGGTGCCGGATGCGGCGACGATTTTGTTCAGGTCATTTCCGCTGACATTGAGCTTGATCGCGCGGCCTTCGCCGAGGCCGCTTTCAAAGACCCCCGGCTGCAGGCTGACGCCGTACATCCCCGGAATGCTGTAAATCAGCCGGGTGAAGAAGGGGAGCAGTTCACCGGCCTTGTCGAAATGATCGCTGATTGCGCCGGCGATCATGAAGCCTTCGGCGCCGACGTAGAACATATTGCGGATTGAGGGCACGCCGTCAACATCAGCGCCGATGTGCGGCTCTGCCATTTTGTGGAAACGTTCACCGATATCGACCCGTTCCGCGGTGGAAAGACCCGGTGGCGGAACCAGGATATTGAGGACCAGGTTCCGGTTGCCCTGCGGCAGATATTCCATCTTTGGCGTCAAAAAATAGACCGAAGCGAAGGCGATACCGATCAGGAGTGCCAGGGTTACCGCGCGGGTCACCCCGTTCCGGATCGCCAACGTGACTAATGACATCAGCCCATTGGAAAGTTTGTGGCCAATGTTATCGAGAATCGGCAAGTTTTTCTTGTTGCTCGACTTTTTGACCCGGAACAGCCGGTACGAGAACATCGGGATGACCGATACCGAAACGAACAGGCTGAGGCTGACTGCCGCGACAACAGCGATGGCGATGTCGCGGAACAGCTGGCCCGCTTCCTCCTGAATGAAGACCACCGGCAAAAAGACCGCCACGGTGGTGATGGTCGAGGCGAGGACCGCGCCCCAGACTTCTTTGGTTCCGTCCAGCGCTGCATCGAAGGCTTTTTTGCCCATCAGCCGGTGACGGTCGATGTTTTCAATAACGACGATGGCGTTGTCAACCAGCATGCCGACGGCAAAAGCGATCCCGGCCAACGAGACGACGTTGAGGTTTCGGCCGAGCAGATCGAGGAAAACAAAGGTCCCGACGACACTGATCGGGATTGCCGTGGCGACGACAATAGTGGCGCGCAGACTGCGCAGGAACAGCAACAGCACGCCGATCGCCAGTAGGCCCCCGAACATGATGTTCTGTTTGATCTGGTCGATAGCGCCGTTGATGTAAAAGCGTTGGTCGTAAACCCAGTCAAGATAGAGACCTTTCTGGGCGAGTTTGTGCTCGTTGAGCCAGAGGTATTTTTCTTCGGCCAGATTGGTCATCTCCAGAATGTTGGTGCCCGCTTCCGGACGCACCCCGATGGCGATGCCGGGGACGCCGTTCTGCAGGACCACCGAATTTTTCTTTTCAAAGCCGGGCCGGATCTCAGCCAGGTCGCCGAGCAGAACGCGCTGCTGGCCGGTGGAACGGAGTACCACCTGGGCGATATCTTTTGCTGTTTTAAATTCTCCGGTGGTGCGAATCCGGAAATCCCGCCGACCGACACCGAGGGTGCCGGCTGAGACGTTGATGTTTTCGCCTTGTATCGCAGCGATTACATCAGCGGTGGTCAGGCCGTAAGAGGCCAGTTTTTCCGCCGAGATGATGATGTGCATCTCCGCTTCAGTGCCGCTGCCGATAAACAGGTCGGAGACCCCCTTGACCCGTTCGATATGTTGACGGACTTCATCCTCAAAGAAAGTTTTGTAATTCTGGATCGGATTTTCGTTGCTCTCGGTGGTTTTCAGAATCATCCAGATAACTGGTGAGGCGGTTGCTCCGGAGGCGTTGACAACTGGGTTGTCGACCCCAGTGGGATAATCGGGGACTTCGTTGATCTTGTTGGACACCCGCAGCAGCGCTTCTTCAACGCTGGTGCCGACTTTAAAGCGCAGGGTTACACTCCCCTGGCTGTTACGCGCCTCGCTCTCCATCTCGATCAGGTCGGGCAAACCTTTCAGGGTGTTTTCTTGTTCCTCAATGATCTCCCGTTCGATCTCGTAGGGGGTTGCACCCCGCCAGGTGGTGGTGACCTGAATCTCCGGCTCGATGACCGTCGGACTGAGCTGATAGGGCAGACGCGTCAAACTGATCCCGCCGAACATCAGCACCATAATGATGCCCGCCAGAATCGTGACCGGTTTGAGGATGGAAAAACGGATGATATCCATAAAATGATTCCTTAATTTCTAAAACCGGATCGCCTGTCCGTCGCGAATCCGCTCATTCCCTTTAATCACCACCTGTGCTCCGGTCTCGATCCCCGGACCTTCGACGGCGACTTGCATCCCCTGATAACCACGAATCTGCACCGGGATCATCTTGGCTTTGCCCTCAACCGCGAGAAAGACGACGTCCTTGCCGAACGTCTTGATCACGGCATCGCGTGGCACCAGCAGGCT
>CALZLE010000471.1 GCA_945788205.1 uncultured Desulfuromonadales bacterium | reverse complement strand
GGTGCAACGCCAAAGGCGACGACATCGGCCAGAGAGTCCATCTCCACCCCGAACTTGCTGGTCGTCCCGGTCATCCGGGCAACTTTACCATCTAACCCATCGAGGATAGCTGAGAGCAGAATAAACCAGGCCGCGCGGACAAAATTGCCATCGGTTGAGGCAATAATGACATAAAAGCCGGCAAACAGGCTGCCTGCAGTGATCAGGTTGGGCAGAACATAAACCCCTTTACGGAGGTTTTCTCGCTTATCGCTTTTTGTCGATTGCTCGCTCAAGGCAAAGTTCCTAAAATTGTTTCCCCGGCAACGGTCTTTTCCCCGAGGGTTATATCGACATCACTGCCCTGCGGAAAATAAATGTCGACCCGTGATCCGAACCGGATCAGACCATAACGCATTCCGCGCTCCAGCAGTGAACCGATCACCGGATAAGTGACGATCCGTCGTGCAACCAGACCAGCGATCTGGACAAACATAATACGGCTGCCGCTCTCTGTTTCGAGTAGAATCCCGGATTGCTCGTTACAAGTGGCAGCTTTATCGAGAGAAGCATTTAAGAACTCCCCCTTTTGATAATACATCTCAACCACTTTTCCGTTACAGGGTGCGCGGTTGACGTGCACATTGAAAACATTCATAAAAATGCTGACTTTTGTGACTCGCTGCTGAAAATAGCGAGGCTCCTCGACTTCACCGACGAAAATAACTTTCCCATCTGCCGGAGCCACCACCAGATCATCTCCAGTAGGAATAACTCTTTCCGGGTTACGGAAAAAATAGACCGTAAACAAAGTTAGCAAAAGGAGAACAAAAGTCACAAAGCCCCAGCCCAACAGAGCAAAGACCAGAGTCATAAACGCGAAAAGGGCAATAAAGGGATATCCCTCACTAGCAATCAGTTGATTCTGATTCCGCATAATGTACATCAACTCCATAACAGTAAAAAAAGGGCAGTCTCTTTCGACCGCCCTTTTTACCATAGAAATATATAATTGTTTAGCAGGATTTCACCAATCCTGCTTGCCAGCGACGAGATTCTGGTGATGCTGCCTGTTTATTGTCAGGATTTATGCGGAAACACCTTTAGCCCCGCGACCCATAACAACAGGCCCAGAACGGACAATTTCTTTGATGCCCATCGGCCGTAACAGCTCAACCAAACCATCGATTTTGGCGGGAGCGCCGGTAATCTGAATGGTGTACGATTTCGGTGTGACATCAACAACGTTAGCACGGAATATATCGACAATCCGCAGGGCTTCTGCGCGCGAATCAGCTTCGGCGTTGACTTTAATCAGTGCCAGTTCCCGTTCAACATATTCCTCGCCAGTGAAGTCTATAACCTTGATAGTCGAAATCAGCTTATTCAGTTGTTTGTTGATCTGCTCGAGAATCCGGTCATCGCCACGGGTGACCAGAGTCATCCGCGAAATATTCGGCTCCAGGGTCGGCGCAACCGACAAGCTCTCAATATTGAAACCACGGCCGGAAAAAAGTCCGGAAATCCGTGAGAGCACGCCAAATTCATTCTCCACCAACACAGAAATTGTATGTTTCATCTGCTTCAATCCTCCCGGCCAACATGCTGGCCAAATCTAAATATCTAACTGGCAGGTCATTAAGACGCCAGAACCATTTCGTGAATACCTTTGCCGGCCGGAACCATCGGCAGGACATTTTCTTCGCGCGCAACTTTAAATTCCATCAATACCGGACCTGGTGTCTCCAGCGCTTTCTTGATGGTTTTTTCAACATCAGCAACGCTGGTCGCTTGCAGGCCAGTCGCACCGTATGCTTCAGCCAACTTGACAAAATCAATCGGCAGTTCCATACAGGTCTGGCTGTAGCGCTTGTCAAAAAACATCTGCTGCCATTGGCGAACCATGCCGAGGAAGTTATTGTTGAGGATCGCAATCTTCACCGGCAACCGGTACTGAACAAGCGTCGCCAGTTCCTGCGAGTTCATCTGAAAAGAACCATCACCCGAAATATCAACCACCTGCCGCTCAGGATAAGCGACCTGTGCACCAAGTGCAGCGGGTAAACCATAGCCCATTGTGCCGAGCCCACCGGAGGTCAAAAAGGTGCGCGGCTGACTGAACTGGAAAAACTGAGCTGTCCACATCTGATGCTGACCAACCTCGGTAGTGATGATTGCGTCGTCAGCAGTCAGTTCACGGATTTTCTCAATAACAAACTGCGGCTTGATCACCGAATCTGATGCCTGGTAGGCCATCGGATGTGATTTTTTCCACTCATCAACCGTGGCTCGCCAATCACTGGTCTTTTCGACCAGCTTCTGCAATTCATCCGGTTTCTCGGCAAGCTGTTCCACCATTTTGGTGAGCACATCTTTCAGATCACCAACAATTGGCAGGTCGACGGCAACATTTTTCTTAATCGAAGTCGGATCCACATCGATGTGAATGACCTTGGCTTTTTTGGCAAAAGCATCGATCCGGCCGGTTACCCGATCATCGAAACGCGCACCAACTGCGATCAGCAGGTCACACTCAGTGACCGACATATTGGCGTAAAAGGTGCCGTGCATACCGAGCATCCCCAATGCCAAAGGGTGGCTTTGCGGAAAACCGGACATTGCCATCAAAGTTGTCGTCACCGGGGTTTGCGTCATTTCCGCCAGTTTGACCAGCTCTTCATTTGCGGCCGAAAGATTAATTCCGCCACCGACATAAAGGACCGGCCGCTTGGCTTCGAGAATCATCTTGCCCGCTTTGCTGATCTGCCGCTTATTACCCGCATATGTCGGCTTATAGCCGCGCAGATTAACTTTCTCCGGATACTTGAACTTGTGCTTGGTGACCTGAATATCTTTCGGGAAATCGATCAACACCGGTCCAGGCCGTCCAGTACGGGCAATGTAAAATGCTTCTTTGATTGTCCGAGCCAGATCGCGGATATCCTGAACCAGAAAGTTGTGTTTGGTACAGGGGCGGGTAATCCCGCACATGTCAGCTTCCTGAAAAGCGTCGTTACCGATCAGCGGCGTCGGCACCTGCCCAGTGATAACCACCAGCGGGATCGAGTCCATGTAAGCAGTGGCAATACCGGTCACCGTATTGGTCGCACCCGGGCCGCTGGTCGCGACGACGACACCAACCTTGCCGGTACAACGTGCATAACCGTCGGCAGCGTGCACTGCGGCCTGCTCATGTCGGGTCAGAACGTGCTCGATCGGCGAGTCAAACAGATCATCATAAATATTGATGACAGCGCCGCCGGGATAACCGAAAACGGTATCAACGCCCTCTTTCTGCAAACTCTCCAGTAAAATCTGAGATCCGGTCAATTCCACCTGATCCTCCTCTATTGTCTCTCTGCTTGCCAAATAAGAACACTGGCAGTGGAATCAACTGATGCCCACTGCCAGCGATAAAACAGGGAGTTTAACGCCCTGAAGATATAAAAATCAATATACTTTCGAAACTTTGTGCGTTTTTTAAAACATCGTTAGTCGGCTTTGCAGATTGCACCGGTTCCGGCGTGGGTCACAACCTTGGCGTAGCGGGCCAACCAACCAGTCTTGATTTTAGACTCCGGGGCCTGCCACTTGTTGCGACGTTCGTCCAGAACCTCATCCGAAAGATCGATATTAAGGGTCCGATTCGGGATATCGAGGACAATTGAATCGCCGTCTTCAATCAGCGCAATCGGACCACCCTGTGCAGCTTCTGGGGAAATATGTCCGATGCAGGGTCCGCGGGTACCACCAGAGAAGCGACCATCAGTAATCAGCGCGACAGAATCGCCCAAGCCGAGCCCCATCAGGGTTGCTGTCGGTGCCAGCATCTCACGCATGCCGGGGCCACCCTTCGGTCCTTCGTAGCGAATAACCACAATGTCGCCGGCCACCACTTTGCCGTTCATCAGTGCATCCATGGCTGCTTCTTCTGAGTTGTAACAGCGCGCCTTGCCGGTAAAATTCATCATTTCTTCCGAAACGCCCGACTGCTTGACCACCGCACCTTCGGGTGCCAAATTCCCCTTGAGGATAGCAAGACCGCCTTCGGCACGAACCGGAGCGGAAACCGGGTGCACAACCTCTTCATCAACGTCGGCAACCGAATCGACAATCTGCTTGATGGTCGGTCCAAGCAGGGTCGGGTTATCGTTAATCCGATCTCGCAACTGATAGAGAACCGCCGGAACACCACCAGCCGCATCCAGATCTTCCATAAAATGAACACCGCCCGGATTCATCGACGCCAGCTGCGGAGTCGTGCGACCCAGCTCATCAAAAGCATCAAGCGGCAAATCGACGCCTGCTTCGTGGGCGATCGACAGCAAATGCAAAACGGTATTGCTCGAACCACCGAGAGCCAGATCGACGCGGATGGCATTCTCAAATGCTTCACGAGTCATGATCTGACGTGGTGTTACGTTGTTGCGTACCAGATCGACAATCTTTTCGCCGGAGGCGAAAGCGATGCGTCGTTTCAAAGAAGAAACGGCCGAAGCGGTACCACAGCGCGGCAGACTCATCCCCAGAGTTTCGGTCAGAATCGCCATCGTATTAGCAGTGAAAAGTCCCTGGCAGGAACCAGCAGTCGGACAAGCGTTGTCCTCACATTTCATCAGCTGCTTTTCGTCGATCACGCCGGCCTTGTACTGACCCATCGCTTCGAAGGTATCAGTAACAAATGAAAACCGTTTTCCATCTCGTCCGGCGCCGGTCTGCGAAGGACCAGCTGTGACAACCATACAGGGGATGTCGAGTCGAGCAGCAGCCATCAACATCCCTGGAGTGATCTTGTCACAGTTGGTGAGCAGCACCAGCCCGTCAAGGCGATGTGCTTCAGCGATCGACTCAACCATGTCGGCAATCAGCTCACGGGTCGGCAACGAGTAGTGCATGCCTTTATGGCCCATGGCGATCCCATCACAGACGCCGGGAATTCCGAAAATAAAAGAGTAGCCGCCACCGGTATGAACTCCTTTTTCAATGAAACGTTCAAGATCACGCATTCCGGTGTGACCCGGGATGAGATCGGTAAAAGAAGAGGCAATCCCGATAAAGGGCTTCTCCATCTCTTCATCCGGCACTCCGGTACTTTTCAGCAGTGCCCGGTGAGGGGTTCGTTCAAAGCCTTTCGTGATTGCATCGCTACGCTTGCTACTCATAAGTGTTCACCATCATCATTGGGACATTGTCCAGATTGACTTTGTTTTACCAAACTGTAGATCCAAAACGAAAATACAGCAAAGGGCTTAAGCGAGAAGCTTAAACCCTTTGCTGTATAAAACTCTTCCCGTTGTGTGGTACGGGATCAGGCGTTTACAGTATGAAGAATTTTTTCCATCGCATCTTTACCAGCGAGTTTCATTTTTTTAACTTTATTCTTTTCCAGCTCTTCGTGAGGGGATAAGTAACCTTTTTTTTCGTATTCATTTAATTGTTTTTCAAAAAGGATGTGTTCTTCGTAGAGCATGCGGAAACGGGGGTTGCTGTCGAGAAGGTTTTGCAGCACATTCTGATCAATATCCATTGGTACCTCCGCTTTTAAAGTTAGAGCATAATTTCAATGTCTATAGCTAATCAAAATGAGCCCCAAATGTCAACAGTCGAACGCTGTTCAGGCAGGCTTAGTTTTATTCTTTTTACTCAATTCCGCATCGGACGGACGGATATAGATTGGCAATAAATCTGCTGCGGTGGTCAGGTCTCCAGCACCATACGCCTGCCACGCCAACCAAGCTGCCTGAGAGACCCTTGGCTGATGGGCTGCAGCGACCGGCAACAGTGCCTTATCGGCCAGGATATCCCCTATCAGGGGCTTATAAAGCGGTACCCCATCACCGACGAGAGCGACCGATCCTTTCAGCTGCTGC
>CALZLE010000470.1 GCA_945788205.1 uncultured Desulfuromonadales bacterium | reverse complement strand
GGTTCTGACTCTTTAAAAACACCTGCCGAAAAGAGTCGGCATGGAGATTATCGAGCAAATCCTGTAAATCGACCAAATTCTTCGCAACTCCTGTAATGCCCAAACTCCCCGCTTTATAATTAGGGTTAAAGCTACGGATACTGACATTCTTTGGCAATAAACCTTCAAGCCGGTCAAAGAGTGCTGTCCAACGGAACGAATCTTTCTGCAGCAGACCTTTAGCAACAGCAAAGTCCCGCTGCTGGACCACGATCTGTTCTTTGGTGAAACGTTTCGGGATTTTCCCCTGTAACTGCGTCTCAAGTTTTTCTATGCTTGCCTGGTAGCTGCGGTTCAATTCACGGTTTTTCAAATAAACGCGAACCTGAACCAACAACAATATAATCAATAAAGACAGCAACAGGAGACAACCCAGCTTGAGGGCTCGTTCATTGACATAGCGACGACTGGCAAGATTTAGAGTTAATTTCATTTGGCGACCCTCTGAATCATCCGCTCGGCGACACCAAGTGCGGGAGCCATACCCCTTGCGTCTGCAGCTGAGATATTTAGTTTCTGGGAACCGGCCAATAACTGCAGCGGCGACGGCAGCAGATCAACGTCCCGTTCAAATGCCGAACCGACAGCAGCCATCAACTCGTCGGTCTGTTGCCAGTTGCTGTGGAGATAAACCTTTGTTCGTGACATTGTTCCGTGAGAACGCCGATATGCAACCATCGAACGATTAATCTCATGAAAAATTCTTTCAGGGTCTTCAGAAATTGTTTTACTCCGACAAAGATCGAGCAGATGATTTTCAAAGGCAAGCATGCACAGCCGGTTATCATCGATTCCGATGAGGAAAAAATCTGAGCCGAGTTCAATTTTGGTTCGGTAGGCGTTATACAGGCTCATCGCGTGAAAATCGACTAAAGCGGCAGCAAAACCTGCCTGCGTCAACAATTCTTCATATTGATGCAGCACATCTTCGGCGATCACTGATACCAAGAGTCTCCGACCTCCCGAATCCCTTTCTTCGATCACTTGATAATCAGCGGCGTAGCGTGTCAGTTTGGGAGGTAACAGATCCTTTAATTGCCAACGAACAATATCCAAACCCTCTGCGTGATTTTTAAATGGAGTGTCGATGTTGAGCAGATAAACGTGTCCAGCCGCGTCCGGCAAAGCAACAGCAAGCCTTTTCTCCCGTTTTGCCAGCGGCAATAAAACTTCACGAACGGCATTAACAAACTGTTCCGGCTTGTTGATATTCGGCTGTAATACCGATGGCAGCAGAACTCCTTCTTTGAAGTTCAGTGTTTGTCCGCCGATCAGGGCAACACGAGAACCTCGCCGCTGAACAGCAACAGCCCGCAAGCCTTCTCGATGGATTTCCAGTCCTAAATAATTACGCCGTAACACCAGTCTCAAATCTCCGCAAAGGTCACGCGATCAATCTCACGAAAAGTAGTTTCACCCTGAAGAACTTTTTCGATGGCCGCTTCACGCAGAAAAACCGTGCCGTTCTCACGCGCCAGCTTTTTTAATTCCGACACTGGACTTTTGTCTGCGATCCGCTCGCGCAGTTCATCGTTCATTTCCAGCAGCTCGACAATGGCGCTTCGTCCAGAATATCCCAAACCATTACACTCTTTACAGCCTTTGGCATCCTGAAAATCCGCACCGTCACACTGCTCATCACTTAAACCATAATCACGCAACAGTTGTGGATCGTGCGTAACCGGTTCTTTGCAGTGAACACATAACTTCCGCACCAACCGCTGCGCCAGAACACAATTAAGGCAGGAAACAAAATTATAAGGATCGATGCCCATATGCAGGAAACGCCCAAGGACATCGAAGACATTGTTGGCGTGCACGGTCGTAAAGACCAGATGTCCAGTCAGTGCAGACTGGACGGCGATCTGAGCCGTTTCCGGGTCACGTATCTCACCGACCATGATTTTATCCGGGTCATGCCGCAGCACCGAACGTAAGCCGCGAGCAAAGGTCAGGCCCTTCTTCTCGTTCACCGGAATCTGCACAACTCCTTTAACCTGATATTCAACCGGATCTTCGATGGTCACAACTTTTTCTTCATCGGAGTTGATCTCTGACAAAGCGGCATACAACGTGGTGGTCTTACCGCTACCGGTCGGACCGGTCACCAGCACCATACCGTAGGGCTCTCGAATCCGACTGCGCATTCGTACTCTTTCGCGCTCAGCAAAACCAAGAACCTCGAGCGTCAAACCCTTCATATCGGCAGCGATCGATTCTTTATCGAGAATCCGAATAACTGCATCCTCACCGAAGATGGTCGGCATAATCGAAACCCGAAAATCGATCGACTTGTTTCCGAGCCGCACCTTAAAACGACCATCCTGCGGAATTCGTCGCTCAGAGATATCAAGCTCACTCATGACCTTGATCCGTGAAATAATCGGGCTCTGGAAACGGCCATCAATCGTTTCGGTTGCCTGATACAAAACCCCATCGACTCGATACTTGATGACCACCCCTTCACCGGTCGCCTCAATGTGAATATCACTGGCCCGCTTATTCAACGCATCGAACAGAGTCGAGTCAATCAAACGGATGATCGGGCTGGTGTCCGCGGTTAGCTTTTCGATAGAGAGGACTTCGTCCCCTTTGTCGGTCTCTTTGATCAGTTGAAGCTTGAAGTCCTCAGAGGCTTCTCGCAAAACTCGCTGCGACCCGGCTCCCCGTTCGATCAGACGTTCAATTTGTCCCCTGGCAGCGACGTTCAACTCCAGAGACAGACCGAGCTGCAGTTCAAGATTATCAAGCGCTACCACATCAGTCGGATCGGCAATCGCCACAATCAATCTATTTTCAATCTGATTGAGCGGGACCAGATTGTGCTTCATTGGCACATCGGTCGGCAGCATCGCCAGTAATTCTGGATCAAGAACTTGATCACTCAGATCGACATACTCATATTGAAATTGAATCGCCAACGCCTGCGCCAGCTCTTCTTCCGTGAAAAAGCCTTCAGTGATCCCAGTGTCACCGAAAGATTTGCCGGTGACTTGCAATTTCTGCAGAATGATGTCGATTTCAGCAGCGGCAATCGCTCCCATATCAACAAGAATTCTTCCGATCATCTTTCGTTGGTATTTCATTTTCTCTCTGAACCCCTCAGGCTAGCCAACCGTGCCAGCCAGCTGGAAGATCGGTACATACATGGCGACAATAATGAAAGCAATCAACAGGCCCATCGTCATCATCAGAATCGGTTCAATCATCGTCGTCAGTCGCGTCAGTCGCCGCTCCACTTCACTCTCGTAATACTCGGCGACATCACCAAGCATTTCGGTCAAAGAACCAGAGGTTTCACCAACACTGACCATCCTTAGAGCCAGCGATGGGAAGAATCCGGTACGATCCAGAGAGTCCGACAGTGACGTCCCCTCTTCTACCCGGCGGATGGCCTGAACCATCTC
>CALZLE010000469.1 GCA_945788205.1 uncultured Desulfuromonadales bacterium | reverse complement strand
GCCCCGCGTAAACTGATTCAGGCCGCCGGTGGAAAGATTGTCGAAATGGGCAAGAGCCACAGCGAAGCCTTCTGTTGCAGTGCTGGTGGTGGGCGGATCATGGCTGAAGAGAAGCTTGGTAGCCGGATCAATATCGAGCGGGTCAAGATGGTCGCCGAGGCCGGTCAACCGACCCTGGTTTCCAACTGCCCCTTCTGTTTGACCATGTTCGAAGATGGGGTCAAAGGTGCCGATCTGGAAGGGCAGGTGTTGCCGAAGGATATCGCTGAGATTTTGGTCGAACGCTTGTAGCAATCGAATTAATTTGCCACGGAGGTGTTCCCTCCTCTAAAGCGCTTTTTACTCTCTCTAATTGAAAGCAAGCGACTCCGTGGAATTTTTAAGACTCTACTCCAAAACATAGCGGAGGTTAAAAATGAAGATTCTCGTATGTATCAAGCAGGTTCCTGATATGGAATCGAAGTTCAAGGTAAACGCTGCAGGAACTTGGTATGACGTAACCGATCTGGCTTGGCGGATGAATGAATATGATGAATACGCCGTTGAGCAAGCTGTCCAGCTCAAGGAACAGGTCGGTGGGTCTGATCTGACCGTTATGTGTATCGGTCCAGAGCGGGTCAAAGAGACCATGAAGAAGGCCTTGGCCATGGGCTGTGATCGCGGCGCCTATGTTGCTGATGAAAATGTGCATGAAAAAGACCCATTCGAGATTGCCTCAATGATCGCCGAGTATGCAAAAGATAAAGATTTTAACCTGATCTTTACCGGCATGCAGTCACAGGATCGCGGCAGCGGTCAGGTCGGTGTGCTGATTGCCGAATTGCTCGGTTTACCGAGCATCTCGACGATCGTCGATTTCGCTTTTGAGGAGGGTAAAGTCAGCGCAAAGCGCGAATTGGAAGGGGGCGTTAAGGCTCAGGTCAGCTGCGGCACTCCGGCACTGATGACCTGTCAATTAGGTCTGAATACCCCGCGTTACCCGACCCTGCCGAACATCATGAAAGCAAAGAAGAAAGAGCTGCTCTCCATTGATGTCGCTGAATTACTAAAGGTTGAGGCGAAGCAAGAGACAGCCAAAATCTATCCACCAGAAAAAAAAGGTGGCGGATTGGTCCTCGAAGGGGATGTAGGCGATCTGGCTGATCAGTTGATCCAGATTCTTAAAGAGAAAACCGGCGTACTGGTCTAAGGAGAGAACAATGAAAGCATTACTGGTTGCTGAATATAGAGACGGACAACTTTTAAACTCCAGCTATGAATTGGTTGCATTTGCCCAGCAGCTCGGCGCTGAGTCAGCCATGTTTCTGGTCGGTAGTGAGAGTGCCCTGCCGCAGTATGACGGGACCCTCTATCTGGCCGACAGCGAGAAATACAGCGAATTCAATCCGGCGGTACATAAGCAGCTGCTGCTTGATGTCATTGCCAAAGAACAACCTGCGGTGGTGGTCTTCAGCCATTCGTCTTACGGCTGGGATCTGGCCCCACGGATTTCTCTGGCACTCGATGCCGCGCACGTCTCCGAAGTGGTCGATATCATCGATGACGTCCCGGTTGCACCGGTCTGCAACTCTAAGTTGCGCCGCGAGGTCAAAGCTAAAACCGGCCAGACCGTGGTCACCCTGCAGGCAGGTGCCTTTGGTCTGAACAGCGATCCGGTTGGCAGTCCGACCCTTGAGTCGATCGATACAGACGCTGCTGGCCAAGTCACATTTGACGGTTATGAGGAAGCTGAAGCTGGCGGTGCAGATCTTTCCAAGGCTGAGGTGATAGTCAGTGCCGGACGTGGTATCGGCAAACCGGAAAACCTGGAGATCATCGAAGGCTTGGCCAAGTCCCTTAAAGGTGAGTACGGCGCCAGCCGTCCGGTGGTCGATTCCGAATGGGCCGATCACAGTCGTCAAGTCGGTACCACCGGGCAGACCGTTTCGCCGAAGCTGTATGTCGCTTGTGGCATCTCCGGGGCAATCCAACATCTGGCCGGGATGAAGAAATCGGAATTCGTCGTTGCCATCAACACCGACAAGGATGCACCGATTGGCGAAGTGGCCGACGTGCTGGTGGTGGCCGATCTGAAGCAGTTTGTGCCGGCGCTGACCGAAAAGGTACAGGCGCTTTAATATTCCATAACGGCACCATGATGACAGAGAAAGAGGAAGGACCAAGATTATGATTGAAGCTATTTTTTCCGGCCTGCAGGCTAGCTATTCCCCTGCTGAGATCGATGCGGAAACCAGTTTTTATTTCTCGATCGAAGATATAAAAAAGACGGTGGTCCTCACTCCGCAAGCCTGTCGTGTCGAGGACGGCAAAACGATTGAAGAGGTCGATTGCGTCTGTAAATCCGACAGCGATTTTTTCCTCAAAATCTGGAACGACGGCTATCGTCCGGGGATGGGCGATTTCATGGGCGGCAAGATCAAGTCGAATAATCCGTTTGCACTCAAGGATTTTCTGGCCGCGTTCGGTAAATAAGGAGACGCCCCGGTTTCTCCCGGGTCGTCACGTTTTTCGCAAGGAACTTGATATTAAACAAAGAGACCGCACGGACTCGATGCGGTCTCTCTGTTTGTCAGAGGTGGTTGATTTATGCTCGTAATTTCATGCATCAAACAAGTCCCGGATACCACTCAGGTCCAGATCGACCCGGTGACCAATACCCTGATTCGTGACGGTATCCCCTTTATTGTCAATCCCTACGACTCCCACGCACTGGAAGAGGGGCTGCGCCTTAAGGATCGATTCGGTCTGCGTTCGGTGGCCCTGTCAATGGGACCGCCAAACGCCGAGACGACCCTGCGCAAAGCCTGCGCACTGGGGGTTGACGAAGCCATTCTACTGTCCGACCGCTGCTTCGGTGGCGCCGACACCCTCGCCACCAGCAAGGTCCTTGCCGCCGCCATCGAGCGCCTGGCTCAGCAGGAGGAGCTTGGCATTGTCTTCTGCGGCAAGCAGACCATCGATGGTGACACCGCCCAGGTTGGGCCCGGCATCGCCTCACGGCTTGGTCTGCAGCAACTGACTCTGGTTGATCGTATCGAACACCTTGACCCTGTAAAAAAGGTAATTCGCGTTCGCCGCAAGTTGGAGGGGCGACATGAGATCGTCGAAGCACCACTGCCGGTGATGATTACCGTGGTGCGTGAACTCAACCGCCCCCGCTACCCGACCGTGCCGATGCGGCTTGAGGCCGAAAACATCAAGGTGGAGACCTGGGACAACTCGGTCCTTGAACTTGATACCGAGACCGTCGGTCTGAAAGGCTCACCGACCTGGGTCAGTAAGATTTTTTCCCCGGAACACGATCAGGGCGAGATCATCGGTGACGGCGAGGGCGATCCGGAAGGGATGGCGAATCTGCTGATTGACAAACTGCTGAGCAAGGATCTGCTGGCGATCTAAGAGATGAAGGAATAATCCAATGTCTGAGATAAAGAAAATCGAAAAACCGCGCGGTAAAGCCCGCATCTTAGATGGTAAGTGCGTCGCCTGTGGTGAGCGCTGCGCCAGTTCCTGCCCGGTTGATTGTATCGAAATGAACGACGCTGGTGAACCGATGAGCGTCGAGCTGGAAAAATGCATCGGCTGCGCCAAATGCATCAAGGCGTGTTCGGTTGATGCCCTGGAGATGTTCTACACGCAGGAAGAGCTTGACCTGCTCAAGCAGTGGGAGGGGCAGCAGTCTGGCGGCGAAGAAGAAATCGACGAGGAAGAAGTTAAGCTGCGCGAGAAGCTGGCGCAGTACCAAGGCGTCTGGGTTTTCATCGAGCAATATGATGGCGAGGTGGCCAAGGTCTCCTGGGAACTGCTGGGAACCGGCCGGCAGCTGGCCGATCAGCGCAAGGTCGAGCTGACCGCCGTTGTCATCGGCCACCAGGTCGAGCCGATGTGTCAGGAGTCCTTTGACTACGGGGCCGACCAGGCGATCCTGCTCGACGCCCCGGTCTATAATCACTACCGCACCCAGGCCTTCAACGATGCCATCGTTCACTTGGTTGATAAGCACAAACCGGAGATCATTCTGATGGGCGCAACCGGTCAGGGCCGCGACTTGGCCGGTGCGGTAGCGACCGTCGTCAAGACCGGCCTGACCGCCGACTGTACCGGACTTGCTATCGACGAGCGTGGCAACCTGGCGCAGACCCGACCGGCCTTCGGCGGCAACATTATGGCGACCATCATGTGTGACCGCTACCGGCCCCAGATGGCCACGGTGCGCCCCCACGTGATGACCATGCCCGAGCGGCAAAATGGGCAAAACGGTGTGATTATCCGCGATGATTTCGCCCCAAAAGAAGAAGATATTCTGGTCAAAGTTCTTGAGGTCCTCCGTGACAAGGACAGCAGAGACAAGATCGACATTTCCGGCGCCGAGATTATAGTTTCCGGTGGTCGCGGCATGATGAACAAAGAGAATTTCTCCATCCTTAATGAACTGGCCGAAGAACTGGGTGCTGTGGTCGGCGCCTCCAGAAGCGCGGTCGATTCCGGTTGGAAACCCCATGACCGCCAGGTCGGCCAGACCGGCAAGACGGTGCGGCCGCAGATCTACATTGCCTGCGGGATCAGTGGAGCCATCCAGCACATGGTCGGGATGCAAGACTCGGACATCATCATCGCCATCAACCGCGATCCAGAGGCGCCGATCTTTCAGGTCGCTACCTACGGAATTGTCGGTGATCTGTTCCAGGTGGTGCCGGCGCTGACAAGGCGCATCCGGGAATTAAAAGAGCAGCGTCACAGCGGCAGTGTAGCGCTGGATACTGCTGTCTAAGTTATAGAAAAAATACCTAAGTTACGAGGTCTGTTATGACGATCAATCAAACGATTTATATCCCCCTGTTCGCGGCGGCGATGCTGTTTTTCTGTTACAGCTG
>CALZLE010000468.1 GCA_945788205.1 uncultured Desulfuromonadales bacterium | reverse complement strand
TTATTAAAGATGGTACGGACTCGCCCCTGCGGTTGTTATTGACTGCGGATGAGGCAGGTGCCGATGGCGTCGACATTGATCCGACATCGACATTCAACGAACTTTCTTTTAACACCACACAGGTCGGCTCTGATGCTCACATCATTGTAGATGGTATCGATATCTACTCGACCAGCAACACGATCTCTGACGCAATAGAAGGCGTAAGTTTAGAACTGGTCAGTGAAGGTGAAT
This sequence comes from uncultured Desulfuromonadales bacterium, assembly GCA_945788205.1. Classification (GTDB taxonomy): domain Bacteria; phylum Desulfobacterota; class Desulfuromonadia; order Desulfuromonadales; family Geopsychrobacteraceae; genus Malonomonas. Next base: position 3,585 of record CALZLE010000468.1, on the reverse strand, counting down.
TGCTGCAGGCACAGGACTCTATCGGTCCCGGTAGCCCAGCACGCGATATCTACACTTCGATTGGCCTGTCGGTTTCTCAGGATGATGCTGGAATCGAAAAGAATGTTAAGTCCTTTGTCGACGGTTACAATTCTATTGTCGAATTTGTCGCCAATCAGAAGGGTGCCGACTGGGGATCTGATTCCCGTTTTAGTTCCGTTAAAAGGCGTTTGCAGAGTTTATTGACCACCCCGATTGGCGGGACGGGCGCTTTTAGTACCTTGTCTGAGATCGGTCTCGAGACGCAACGCGATGGCACCATCGAGCTGAACAACACAAAGTTTGCTGATGTGATGGAGAGTCAGGTCGATGACTTGAAAAAGTTGTTTGCTGGTGAAACGGATGGCACTGGAGCGGTTGTGGTTGAGGGTGTCGCGAGCCTGTTTTCCTCTTACCTCGACAGTATCACCGATGATGTCACCGGAATTTTGGCCTCGAGTGAGGAAACAACGGAGTCTCGTGTTCGCTACATCGAAACCAGAATCGAGCAGATGGAACTGCGGATGGATAAGAAGGAAGAGACCATGCGTGCCCAATTTTCGGCAATGGAGGAATTGGTCAGCTCTTTAAATACCCAAAGTAGTTATCTGACTCAACAGATGACTGCGTTAAACAATATGATGAGTGGGAGTAATTAGATGAATGCCTATATGAATCAATATCAGAACAACCAGGTTTTGACTGCCAGTCCTGAGCAGGTCCTCATCATGTTGTACGATGGCGCTATCCGTTTTGTTCGGCAGGCCAAAGTCGCCTCTGCAGAAGGCCGTTTGGGAGATAAGTCGAAAGCGATTACCAAGGCTGTTGCAATCATTACGGAGTTTTCCAATACCCTCGATTTTGAGGTTGGCGGTGATATTGCCATTGATTTGAAACGTCTTTATGACTTTATGTTGACGGAGCTGTCGGCTGTTAATTCGAGGAATGAAACCAGTCGACTCGGCCCAGTAGAAAACATCCTGCTCGATCTGCGTGAAGCCTTTGCCGAGGCGAGTGAGATAAAAAAGCGTGAGGATCTTCAGCAGGCAGCTGCTCCAGCGAGTAACATAAACCGTGCCGCAGCGGCTTTTTAAGGTTGGGTATGGCGATGAATGAACAATTAGAAAAATCGATCAACCTGTACCGACAGATTATAGAGCACGCCGAACGGCTGGAACAACTTCTGGCTAAAGGTGATCCAGAGCAGTTGCAACGGTACACAATCCGCTTGAATGAACTACAAGCAGAAGCTGGATTACATGATCGCGAATTGCTCGAGGAAATGGCCCCCCATTCGACCCGCTGGAGTGCTCATCCTTTGTTCCATCAGCGCACGCAACTACTGGAACAGATTGTGGAAATGAATGATTTGCAATTACCAAGAATCCGTGGCATGATGTCTGTCAATGCCGCAGAGTTGGGGCAATTAAAAGAAGGTCGAGCCGCTATTTCTGGTTATCATCCAGATGCCGGGCGACCCAAAAAATCGATTCGAGGGGTCGGTTAAGTCGAACCGACAGCCCTTGTTGTTATCGATCCTTCCAGGGATCTGCTATGTCTGCTTTAGATCATTTAAAAGAATATCGCGTTGTCAGAGTTGTTCTGCCTTTGCAAGAGGGAGGGCAGCAGCTTATTGACGGCGTTGCCAAGACGACCACCCCACCACAGCTTGAAATCACTTTTCTGCCAGATCAGCTTGATATGGATGCCTTGAGTAAGGATGAGGCGTGTCAGGTTGCTTTTGATGTTGCCGGGGCAACCAAGTCGATCCGAGCTAAGATTCTTTCTGTGCTCAGTGATGCCAAATTACAGCTGGAAATGGTTGAGTCTTTCACTCATGTCCAGAAACGGGCGTATTTTCGAGTCGATGCTGATTTGTCTGTCAGTTACTGGATGTTGGCTGAGGGAAACCCGCTTGCTCGTTCGATCCATACTCCGGTCAATATCAGTGGTGGTGGTTTACGGGTGCCGGTTGATGAGCCACTGAAAGACGGTACGGAAATCGGTTTGGAAATAATTCTTGATGCACCGGAGCCTCGTGTCGTTGAATGTGCGGCTCAGGTGGTGCGGACGTATGACGGTGGTCCGACCGGTCGTCAGGTGGCGCTGAGTTTTGTCGATCTGGAAGAAGAAGATCAGGATGCGATCGTTGCTTATTGTCTGGCTGAACAGCGCAAGCAGTTGCGGCTGAAAGTTCAGGTTTTGGGTAGCTGACGTAGCATAAAATTCCCAACTCCTTATTACATAAGAAAGCCTGCGACATTTCTGCCGCAGGCTTTCTTATTTTTAACCTTCACCCTGTTTAAGTTCCAAATGCCAGTTGCTGGGCCGCAGAGTAGGGCCTCTCTAGTGGCATTGGCCGGATTGTTGTTGCCCGCCAGGTTTCGGTTCGGTTTCGACCCTTTTCTTTTGCTTGGTAGAGTGCACGATCCGCTTCTTCAATCAAGGTTGTTGGGTGTGTTGTCCTGTGTCGGTTCGTCGAACTTATGCCGATACTAACGGTAATCGGCATTCGATTCAGGCGGAGTTTGCGGGATGCCCTGGCGATCTGATTGTGGATTCGATTTGCCAGAACTTCCGCGTTTGCTGCATTGGTATCCGGCAGGATAACAGCGAACTCTTCGCCGCCGTAGCGGCAGCAGATATCGGATTCCCGAGCCGAATGATCGATTGCTATGGCGACCTGTTTCAGGACTTCATCTCCAGCCTGATGACCGTAACAGTCGTTGAACTGTTTGAAATAATCAAGGTCGATCATCAACAGGGAGAGCGTGGTTTCGGAGCGTTGGATTTGAGCCGTTGCCTGTTTTATGCTCATATCGAAAGTTGCCCGATTGCCGAGGCCGGTCAAAGCGTCGGTCAAGGCCATTTTTTGCAATTGCTCTCTACTCTGATGCAGATCGAGCAGGCGGTGCCAGCGCTTCAAGTGTCCCTGCAGCCGAGCGTTTAACTCATGGGTGTCTGTGGAGAGATTGATCGAATCACTGGCTCCGAGGTTAAAGCCGTTGATCAGGCTTTGCTGGTTGTCGGCAAAGGCAATCAGTGGCAGATCGTTCCAGAGATCGTGTCGCTGAAGTTTGCCGATCCATTCGGTTTTTGGTTCAGTGTTTTCCATTGCCCAGCAGATGATGTCGACGGGCTTATTCTTTAAGTGCTGGAATAGCGCCGTCGGTGTTTTTATCGGTTTTACCCGCTCAAAGAGCTGGGTTTCAGAGAGGCTTTGGACCAATTGTAGCTTTTTCTGTGGGTCTGAGCCGATGACGAGGGCTGTGGCATTTATCATTTGAGTAATATCCTTTCGCTGTGCGGATATTCAGTTAAATTGTTGAGCAAACTACTTCTCGGCAGTTGGTAGGTAAATCTTTAGTCTTCTCTTTGGTTTAGCGAAGACCGTGCCAGGTCGAAAAGTCTAGAAAAATAAGATACTTGAAGCATTCAGGGTTTTCTGTTGAAAATAAATAGATAAAAAATATTAATTATAGCCATGATTTTGACACCCTCCCCAAGGTATCATTCAACCTGATTGTTAGAGTGCTAAACTAAGGAAGGTAAAAGGTCGAGAAGGAG
>CALZLE010000467.1 GCA_945788205.1 uncultured Desulfuromonadales bacterium | reverse complement strand
GTATACCGGTAGATTGAGTATTTTCTCGACGCGTGCATCCATTGATTCAACTCTATCCTAGTTAGGTGATGGTTTCTCTACTCTGCATTGAAGTGTGAATTTCTGCATTTTAACCTTGCTTTCACCAACTGACGTCTGTTCCGTTACAGCAAGCTCTACCCCCTGATAATACGGTGACGCCTCTAAACTATTCATAAAATTGGCAACGGTCTTTTCTGTATCCCCGTAACCAACCAATTTAATTTGTCCCTTTTGCTCAGAAAATTGTGTTAGCCAAACTTTTTCGGGCAAAGCACGGCTCAACTCGTCCAGCAAATGAACGGGTCCTGTTTTTGCTAATTTAAGATCATTCAAAACTCCGAGGCGCTGTTCAAGCTCTGCCTTCTTTTTCTCGAAATTAGCAACTTCACCAAGTTTTTTACTCAACGCTTTATTCTGCCGCGCTAAATCAGCAACTTCATCCCTAACACCGTTAATTTCAAACATTTTTGTAAAATACAAGGCACCACAACCAGCTCCGACCAAGACAATGCAAAGGAAAAGAATTGAGAGCTGTGAACGCAATTTTTCCTTTTTTTGTGCAGCCCTAACCGGCAGAAGATTAATACGAATCATTTATCACCCACCTTCCTCATTGCTAAGCCGGTCGCCACTGAAAACATCGGCCCAACCGCATTGAGGTATTCTTGGTCGAACTCTTTTTCATTTATGGTCAGGTTGCGAAAAGGGTCCACACGTTCTACAGAAATGCCAAGCCTGCCTTCCAATGCTTCACGGATTTCCTCAGAACTCGAAACCCCTCCGGTCAGATAGACCTTTGAGACTCTATCTTCACTTGATGTCGCTGTAAAAAAATCAAGAGACCTCTGCACTTCCTGAACCAAATTTTCTATTGCATCGGTCAGCACATCAACAACAGAGTCCGAATCGACATCAGTAATATCCCGATCACCGAGCTTAGCTCTTTCGGCGTCCTCACTACTTATGCCAAGCCTTTTCTGTAATTCTTCACTAAGCAGGTTACCACCAGCCTGGATATCTCTGGTAAAAACAGAGACCTCACCTTTTAAGACATTAACACTTGTCGCACTAGCTCCCAGATCGATCAGAGCAACCACCTCATCTTCAACGAAGCCATAGTTGTAGTCGAACATATTCTCAACTGCGAAACAGTCGATATCCATAACCATCGGTTCCAAGCCCGCCTCAGCAAAAACGGCAACAAAATCATCTACAAAATCTTTTTTTGCTGCAACCAGCATTACATTCATTTGGGAAGGATCTTTTGCATCGGGTCCGACAATTTGAAAATCAATATTCACTTCCGATATATCAAATGGGATATATTGTTCTGCTTCCCACTGAATTGAGGCTTCAAGCTCTGCTTCAGTCATGATTGGCAACATGATTTTACGGATAATGACCGAATGGCCTGAGACAGACGTCGAAACTCGTTTTGCTTTGACCTTCATCCCAACCATCAAGCCGTTGATCGCATTTACGATAGTTGTTGAATCCATTATGGTATTGTCAACAATCGTCTCAGGCGCAAGGGGCATAATGCCAATATTAACCAAATGAAAGTTCCCGCGCGACTCCCTTAACCGCACAAGCTTCACTGCACTTGAACCTACATCAATACCAACTATGTCTTTTTTCGAGGCGAACATTTATTTATCCAGTCAGAATAGAGTTACTCTGCAATGGGTCATTGGATTTCCAGATTATGCCGATTCTTTTTCAGGAAAGACTCTCTCCTTATCTGACAGCTTACAACCGAGGGCAAGGATAATTTTGCGCATGGTCTCCATTCGGCAAGGATATCCGCGTTCTATACGGGTAATTGTCAACGGAGACACGTCTGCTTTACGAGCAAGTTCTGCTTTACTCATCAGCAATGACTCACGAATTTCCTTTACTCTATTTTGCAGCATGCACATAGCCCCTGAATAGCAATATCAATCAAATTGTGCATAATTATAGGTCAAAGAGGCTTATTGTCAAGAAATTTTAAATTAATCCAATAAATGTCACGGACAAGGAAAACAAGAAACACCACAAATTGTGCTCAAAAATAACAGAGCACATAGATCTTGTGCCTCAATCAAATATTAAAAACCAAACCTGGCCGTTAGCGAAGAAACGACAAATACCATTGGACGATGATTGGCCCCCAAAAAAGATAGACCACTGCTGCTACTGCCAAAAAGGGCCCAAAAGGCAACGCAAAGCGCGAGCTTTTACCTTTTAGAAGCATTACGGGGACGCCAATCAGAGTCCCCCCTAGAGAGGCAAAGAAAATGACAGGAAAAACAGCTTTCCAGCCAAGAAACGCACCGATCATTCCAAGCAACTTGATATCGCCCCCCCCCATCCCTTCGCGCCTAGTCAACATTTCATAGAGCCAAGCAATTGCCAGTAGAATTCCCCCACCCGCCAAAACACCAAAAAGTGAATCGAGCCACGGAAGCCAAGGGACTGCAAACGAACAGAGAAAGCCGACAACTATTCCCGGCAGGCTTATTACATCCGGAATAATCTGATGATCAAGGTCGATGAAAGTGATAGTCACTAGCGCGGCTAGAAACAGCCAATAAACCAAAGTAGCTGGACTGAGGCCAAAGAACTGAAAGGTGGACACAAACAAAAACCCGCTAAGTGCCTCGATTGCTGGATAGCGAAAAGAAATCTTTGAGCGACAGCCAGCGCATTTGCCGCCAAGAAGCAAATAACTGAGAATTGGAACATTCTGATACCAGCGAATTTGATGCCCACACTTAGGACATGACGATGGCGGAGAAATTATTGATTTGCCAGCGGGAATCCGATAGACACAAACGTTGATAAAGGAACCTATAATTGCGCCTAGAAAAAAAATTCCAAGCAAAAGATAAAAGGAGGCCTGCATAAATATTTCCTTCATCACCTGCACTAAAAAGCTACAGAAAATTACACACCGCGCCGGCAAGAGAATCCATACTCCCATGGACCGAAACTGCATCACGTCAGTTGCGGTCAACATTATAACCAGTGCCGATTTCCGAAAAGGGCGTAAGCTTCCCGTCAAGTAGACAGTTGAAAAATAGAGTTTCCAGCGTTCTTTGACAGATATTCAGCAGGCATCAGAACCCCGAGGGCGTCGTGTGGCCGCTGTTCGTTACGTTCAATCTTCCACCAGTAGGTGTTTTCCCGGACCTCTTTCGGGTTACGGAACAGGTACTGATCGAGAACTTCGTTGCGATAGGTCCTGTCGAAGCGCTCGATATACACATTCTGGTTCGGTTTACCGGGTTGAATGTATTGAATCGTCATCCCATGTTCTTCGACCCAGGAAATGAACCCGCCACTGAGAAACTCGGGACCGTTATCGGTTCTCAGTGTTTCAGGCAATCCGCGCTCCAAGTGGAGCCGCTCGAACACCCGGATCAATCGTTTACCGGTAATCGATGTATCGATTTCAACGTACAACAACTCGCGATTGAAATCATCGATCACGTTAAAGGTCCAAAACCGTCGACCAGCATAGAGCGAATCGCTCATAAAGTCAGCAGACCAGGCCTGGTTCGGCTGATGCGGAACCAGCAGCGGCTGCTTATCCCGTTTCGGGAGTCGCTTTTTAGCACGACGCTTCTGATTCAGGTTTAATTTGCAGTAAATACGATAAACCCGCTTGTGGTTCCAGCGGTGGCGCTTACACAAATATTTCCAGCATTTCCAGAAGCCCCAACGGGGATGCTTGTCGAGCAAGAGGTTGATGGCATCAACAACTTCGGCATCGCGGTCTTGCGCAACGGGACTTCGGTAATAGGCCACCCGAGACAAGCCAACACAGCGACAACTGCGCTGTACGGACATACGGTGTCCAGCAATCAGATAAGCGACGGCTTCACGCTTATCGGGCGGCCTTAAAGCTTTTTTTAACCAGGTCTTTCAAGGCCCGGTTTTCCAGAGCCATGTCAGCGTACATGAGCTTGAGCTGAGAAAGTTCCTGTTCTGTTTCCTTCAGCCGATCCAAGTACGGAGGCACTCATGCCACCGTACTTGGATCGGCAGTTGTAGTATGTGGCATCAGAGATCCCATGCTTACGACAGATCTCTTTGACTTAAATACCAGCTTCCGCCCTCTTTGAGAATGGCGATGATTTGGTTCTCGGTAAAACGTGCCTTTTTCATCAGAGCATCTTGGCTATAGTGTGCCTGAAAGCGCTACTTTTGACATATCAACCTACTGGGAAGCTTACGATTACCGGCAGCAGGTAAATTTCAATTTAATTAATTTCAGCCCCTTCACAGTTGCTGATGCCTTGGCAACGACAAAAAGTGCCCTATTCGCTTCCCTCTAAAAATTTTCTTGATTGACGGCCGACAACGTCATCTAGCATCAGACTTTTTCAGAGGCCTTACCAATCGTACATTCGGGCTGTCCCACTGAATAGAAAAACCATTTTCGAAAGACGGCAACTCAGGCAAGAAATCTGGCACTATCTCTGCCAACCTCTCAGGATACCCCCCCCTAGTGGCGTAGAATGAATCAACGGCCTCATATACCGCTATCGCACTTTCAAATGCCTTTATATCTTGCTGGTAGCGAAGCCTCATAACTTCTTCTGACTCTGTTGCCAGCATGGCCTGCAATGTCATCAGTCCACCATATAGATCGCCGCCTCTTGCTGACAAGACACCAGCGAGATGACCAAACCATGACGGGGCCTCTGTTCTAGCAGCCAGTTCTTTGAATACCTCTGCAGCTTCGACAAAATGATTCATATAATAATAAAGGTTAAACCCTCTGAAATAAGGAAAAACGAAGTTTTCGGGATATGCCTCCATCCCTTTCAATAAAATTTTATTCGTACGTTCTGCTGAAACATAATCTATATATGCAAGGGAAGATTGAGACAGGTAATATGGGTCAACAAACTCTGGATAAAGATCAGTCATCACTTCGAAGTTTTGTGCTAGATCAGATGCGTAAACCTCTGGTTCTTCAGGTAAGTCCAGTCGCCCCCAAAATACAGACGCTTTAATAAATAGTAGTTCTGCTCCAAATTCCTTCAAATACCCCAATGCGACTTGTTGCATCGGCGCAGGCAGAGCTATAGAAATATTTGGCTCTTTTTGTCCGATATTATTTTCCTGGACAGAGAACAGAACCACATAAACAAACACTGCAAGTATCAATAGAGTCTTTGCAAACATGCTACTTCAAATCCCGCTTATTATAGACAGCACATGCTGCAAACAAAGCAATAACCATATAGATAAGCGTAACACCGAAATTCAAAGACAACTCGCCCATTGACGGAAAGGAAGCATTTGTCACCACCAAAATTTTATAATTCAACCTGTCAAAATCTGGGAAAATTGCCGTCATCCACTGAAGCAAAGGTCCATAGTTAGTCGAAGTAGAAAAATCAGCCCCCAATAAAGAACTCCGCACTACGGGGAGACCATTACAGATAAAATAGTAAGAAAGAGAAAGTAACAGAACAGTAAAGCTACCGCGAACTAAGCCAGAAAGAAGGATAACAATCGACAGAACCACCAGTTGAGCAAAGAATACGCCCGCCCATGATAGCCAATAGTAACCATTAGAAAAAAACTCAAAATAGTACGGATCAACTTCACTTTTAATAAAGTGCAGCACTCCCCAACCGAGCAGACTTAAAATCACATCGAGCAAAAGTAACAAGACTGCCAAACCAGAGAAAAGCCCAAGAACGTATTCTGACCGCGATACTGGTCTGGCAAGGATGGCATGAATGACCTTTCGATCTTCACCCCAGGCAGAGGCATTAACGGCATGAAAAAATATAAACAAAATCCCTGTCAACCAACCAATAGAAAAAACAAAATCATTTGCTGCCCTGCCTACGTCACGTGGGATAAAGCTGAAGAACAACAAGCCTCCAACTTGACCGGCCAGAGCAAGCAAAACAAGCCCAACCAGTGCATGACGGCGCAGACCATCCAATAGCACCAAATGAGCATAACTGGAAATATGACTAAACCATTTAGGCATTTGAATTACCCTGAATCAAAGTAAGAAAAGCTTCGACCATTGATGTGACATTCACCTCAGCACACAGCGCTTCAGGATCACCAAAATACAAGTTTTTACCGCGGTGCAACACCAATAAACTGTCTACTAAGCGGTCCACATCTTCAAGGAT
>CALZLE010000466.1 GCA_945788205.1 uncultured Desulfuromonadales bacterium | reverse complement strand
TTGCTGCTGTCCTCGTAGTTGCGAGATTGAAGGAAGGCATTCTTCAGTGGCGGATAGGTGAGCCACTCGAGCGGAATGGGAGTGGTGGTTAATGGGTGGTACTCCAAGCGACCTTGCATGGTTAACGGCAGAACGACCTTGTCAGAGATACCGCGCGCGTAATTTTTGCCCGCGGCGTCATAGGCGCGAGTCTGCATCTGCCAGTCTGCAATGTAAAGGTTGTTGGTTGGAGTTACGCCGACCTGTTCCAATATGGTTGCCGGAATCGAAACGGTCGTTGCATCTGCGGGTAGTTTGACATAGAGGTCATTACCTCCCGCAGAAATTTTTGCGCGAAGTTGATCAATCTCATCTACATTATCACCGACAGGTGCATCCCAGCTAAGCACCAGATTATCGTCATCCCACTCGGCGGTTTGTGTTTCGCTGACAATGTACGGCAACTGAACATCACCTGGGTAAGTAACTGCTGTAGTCAGGACGGTCGCAGCTGCGTCATTCAGGATTGTGTCGAATTCATAGGTTCCGGCGTCAAGTGTTTCGGTAACGGTGAACATGTAATATTCATCGTTGAGGCTGGGAGCTTGTTCGACGCAGCTGTCGCCACGACAGTCGTAGATATAGAGATTTTCTTGTCTCGGGGCTGTCTGAATACCGAGTAAGTTTGTACCGAGATACAGTTCAACCTGAGAGATCACAGAGGTAAGTTCCTCGCCGGTTTGATTAGTATAGGTGATATAGCCCTTACTGTTCGATGCTGCTCCCGACTCATAGTTACGTGCCTGAATATAACTACCTCCCCAACGACCACCTGAGGTAATGCCGTATGCGTCGAGATTGGCGACACCTTCGATATCTTCGGCAGCGGCCACTTTGACCGGGACCGTTGCGATATCGAAATCGGCCGGGGCAAAGGTCTCGCCAGCAGAAAGTTGGGCCGCAACCACAGTATTGACGATGGTGCCCAACTGTTCCCAAACCTGTGTAATGATTTCGTCTATGAGGTCTTCAAACGTCACTCCGCGAGCTTCGGCGGCAGCTGCCATTGCTTCTTGTGAGCCAGCCATGGTCTTAGCAATAACGCGTGCGGTCGCGTGCAGAAATTCAGCTTCAGGGGAGTCCTGGGCAACAAAATCCGCGAACAGATCAACATCGGCGGCCACACCAAGCTGGATTCTCATCTCATCTTCCGCCTGGGCTCTGCTGAGGGGCGTATCCGATTTTTCGATCTGATTCTGCATCAGGGTGGTAATCGGGGTGATGACCTGCTCAGTGTCCAGATCTTCTGGAGCCGGTGCCGACAGGGTGTAGGCCTTTGCGATTGGATTGCTCGGATCATCTTCATCGACAACCCCGACAGTGACTTCAACAACCAAAGGGTAGAGGTCAAGGTCATCCCCCGCCAGGATGTAGCTGCCGCCTGTCCCTGTTATTGTGGTGGGCTCTTCAGGGTCACATTGCTTGTTCAGGTTCCGGTCGGAACAGACCGTGGCACCGACCAAGTAGCCATCGGCAACAACACCGGAAATAGATGGAGTTGCCCCCGCACCGCCTCCATCGCCTCCATCGCCTCCATCGCCTCCATCGCCTCCATCGCCTCCATCGCCTCCACAGGCAATAAGCAGCACACAGCATAGGAAAGTGAAGAGTAGACGGAAGTGGTTAGTTTTCAGCATAGAATCCCCCATTTTCGGCAAATAACGTTTTGAAGCACAATGAATCGAATTTTTCATTGATACGATAGTTTCTACTCCATTTCACTTTTGTGCCACAGCTTGATCAATAAATTAATGAATCGCCACTAGTTTCGTAGACACTCCTGAGTTATAAAAATGACTTCAGGAGGACCACATGAGCAACAAGCGCTACACCGAAGAATTTAAAATCGAAGCCGTCAAGCAAATCACCGAGCGCGGCTATTCAGTTCAAGATGTTGCCAAACGCTTAGGTGTCACAACCAACAGCCTGTACAACTGGCGCAAAAAATACGGCCAGGGTTCCAAGAAGGCTGCCCAGATTGATGATCAGCCGGCCGAGATCCAACGTCTTCGGGCCGAACTAAAACGCGTCACTGAGGAACGCGATATCCTAAAAAAGGCCACAGCATACTTCGCCAAAGAGTCCCAGTGAGGTATGCCTTTATCCAGGCACATCAGGATCGATTTGCGACCCGAAACCTTTGCCGCATGATGCGGGTGCATCGCAGCGGGTATTATGCCTGGCTCAAGCAACCAAAGTCTGCCCGTCGCCGGGAAGACGAACGGCTGTTGGGACTCATCAAACAGTTCTGGTTAGAGAGCGGTTGCGTCTATGGTTATCGCAAGGTCCACTTGGATCTCCGCGAAATTGGCGAAACCTGCGGGCAAAATCGCGTTGCTCGCTTGATGAAACAGGCTGGTCTCAAAGCCCAAATTGGCTATAAAAATTTCCAGCGAAAAAGTGGGAAGCCTGCTGTTATCGCTGCAAACCAGCTCAACCAGGAATTTAAGGCCGAACAACCCAATCAGATTTGGGTGACGGACATTACCTATATCCGTACATACGAAGGCTGGCTATACCTGGCCGTTGTAATCGATCTGTTTTCACGGCAGGTGGTCGGGTGGTCAATGCAGCCCTTGATGCATGTTGATCTTGTACTAAATGCCTTGTTGATGGCCGTCTGGCGGCGGAAACCAAAGAACAAGGTGTTGATTCATTCTGATCAAGGCAGTCAGTATACCAGCACTGACTGGCAGAACTTTTTAAAAGCTCATAACCTGGAATGCAGCATGAGCCGTCGCGGCAACTGTTATGACAATGCCGTTGCTGAAAGCTTCTTTCAGTTATTGAAGCGCGAGCGGATCAAGCGCAGAACATATAAAAACAGAGAGGCTGCCCGCCAGGACATCTTCAATTACATCGAAATGTTCTATAATCCGGTTCGCCGTCACGGAAACAATAAAGGGCTATCGCCAGTTGAGTTTGATCGCCAACATTTCGCCCAAGTCGGGAGTGTCTAGAGTACTGGTGGCGATTCAGACCATCCCAAGGTCATGAACACATATAGAGATTAGCAATAAATATATTTCATCATCTGTCATATCAATACCATTCAGATATAAAATATTTGCTATATTAAGCATTGAATCTATATGTTTCTTGCCGTGTAAGGTAAAAAATTTAAACCTTGGAGAATGATCAAGCAATCTCTCCGAATTGCTTTTTATGCTTAAAAAAGTTGTTTTTTTTGTAACAGGCAGTCTGTCTACAATTTCCACAAAACACTCCTTTCCCGTTGCAGTAACACGGGGGGTTCAAAATACATAACTGACTACATAGTCCTCTCAGCACGGCAAAAACTATCCATATCAATTCTAACTTCCAAGTGATACGGCTTCTTTGTCGTCCGATACCTATGCTTTAACTCCCTACATTTTTCTTCAAAGTAATCTTTTGCCTGACGGCGGCACCCCCGATATTCAATGCTACCTTCGGGATAGTTATAGCAAACAGAGCCCGAAACAATTTCC
>CALZLE010000465.1 GCA_945788205.1 uncultured Desulfuromonadales bacterium | reverse complement strand
GCCTGACTGATGCCGCAGAGGAAGAACTCTGCAAGGAAGTTATTCTTGTCTACTACCATCTGCTGACTGCTGTAGAGCCGCTCGCCCGCACCCAACTCGATGAGAAGATTGAACGCTGGATGCACACCAATTTTGGCGCCAAAATCGATTTCGATATCGAGAAAACACTCCAAAACCTGACAGAGCTGCAGGCAGAGATGCAGGAAAAAGAGACGGGCCAAGGCAAGCGAGCCCTCCTCACCCGGCAACCCGATGGGAGCCTGAAAGTCCTCCCCCTCCCGCAAGCGAAGCAGTTAATAGATCATATCTGGGACAATGCCTTTGCCTACGCCAACAAACAGGCCGGGCCATAAATATTCATTTGGCAGACTCAACGCCGACCGAAAAACGAACCGAGAACTCCTCGGATAATCTGCCGCCCCAGTTGGCTCCCGATAGAACGTGCAGCACTCTTGACCAGCGCCTCAGTTGTACTCTGGCGCCTCGAACCACCCCTGCTACTGCGGCGCGCTGTCTTCTGTTGCGCCTTTTCCGCTTCCTGCTGAGCACGTTCTGCCGACTCCTGAGCTGCGGCCTCGGCAGCTTTTTTCTTCAGCAGTTCATAGGCAGACTCTCGGTCGATATTCTGTTCATAAGCCGTCCCCACGGGGGAGCGCTGGAGCAAAACTTTTCTTTCTGCGTCGCCGATCGGACCGATCTGCCCCTCCGGCGGAGAAATCAGCGTCTGCTCCACGGGTGTCGGGCTACCATCGGCATTGAGCACCGAAATCAAAGCTTCACCAATCCCAAGCTGTGTCACCACGTCTTCTGTATCGAAGGCCGGGTTTGGTCGGAATGAATCCGCCACTGCTTTGACCGTTTTGCGATCTTTCGGAGTAAAAGCGCGCAACGCATGCTGGATCTTCATACCAAGCTGGCCGAGGATATCTTCCGGGATATCGAGGGGGCTCTGACTGATGAAATAGATGCCAACCCCTTTGGAGCGAATCAAGCGCACAACCTGCTCAATCTTATCCAGAAGACTCTTCGGTGCATCGTTGAACAACAGGTGGGCTTCGTCGAAAAACAGGACCAGTTTCGGCAGCTCGGCATCGCCCGCTTCCGGGAGTTGCTCAAACAGTTCAGCCAGCAACCAAAGCAGAAATGCGCTATAAACCCGTGGAGAACGGTGAATCAATGTGCTCGCGTCGAGCAAACTGATCACCCCTCGACCAGAGAAGTCACCATGCATCAGATCTTTTAGCTGCAACGCTGGCTCGCCAAAAAATCGATCTGCGCCCTGTTCTTCGAGTATCAGTAGACGCCGTTGAATGGCACCGATACTACTGGAGGTTATGTTGCCGTACTCATTGCGTAGTTCCTTGGAATTCTCCCCCATCCAATTGAGCATCGAACGTAAGTCCTTGAGGTCGAGCAGAAGCATGCCGTCATCATCGGCAATCTCGAAGGCGGCGTAGAGAATTCCGGATTGTGCTTCATTGAGCTCCAGCAGGTTCGCCAGCAGCAGCGGACCCATCTCAGAAATGGTCGTGCGGACCGGATGCCCCTTATCGTTGTCGATACTCCAAAACAGCGTCGGACAGGGTTGCAGACGATAATCGGGCAGAGGAATTTGCGCCAGCCGCTCATCGATCTTCGGGTGTGGCTTGCCGCTGGCCGAAAGGCCGGAAAGGTCCCCTTTGATGTCAACTGCAAAAACCGGAACCCCCAGTCGCGAGAACCCCTCCACCAGGACCTGCAGAGTAACGGTTTTCCCTGTGCCCGTGGCTCCAGCAACCAAGCCGTGACGGTTACTCATTCGAGCCAGTTGCTGAACGAGGTTACCGTTACTGGCTCCTAAATTTATGACGGAATCGGCCATCCTGAACTCCTCTCAAAAA
The DNA here is from genome assembly GCA_945788205.1 of uncultured Desulfuromonadales bacterium. Classification (GTDB taxonomy): domain Bacteria; phylum Desulfobacterota; class Desulfuromonadia; order Desulfuromonadales; family Geopsychrobacteraceae; genus Malonomonas. The sequence goes on along the minus strand of CALZLE010000465.1, from coordinate 2,820 downwards.
TCGGCTTAATGAGTAATAGCGACAGGAAATAAGTATAGCTGAGAATTATCTGCTGTGAGAAATACGCGAGGGAATTCCAAAACTAAACGGAATCAACGCTGCAGGACGACAAAACCCAGAAGCAGAAGCTGCTCTGGGTTTTGTGTTTGACATTTAGACACGCAATTAAAAAGACTGTTACGATGCTCCGACTAATCCTCTTCGAACACCATCTGCGTCGCATCGTTCCCCGGCAAGACCATCGGGAAAGAATAAGTGTCTGGGTGGATCGGCACCTCCACCACCACGGGACCGGGAGTATCCATCGCCTGCTGCAATACCGATTGAAGATCGGCATCGCTTTTTACCCGCAGAGCTTTGACCCCGAAACCTTCAGCGACCTTACAGAAATCGACGAAATTGCCCATGCAGGTCGAGGCATAACGGTTATCGAGCAATACCTTTTGGAACTGCCGAACCATCCCCAACTTGCCGTTGTTGAGGATAATGCATTTGACCGGAATTCCGAACTGCGCACAGGTGGCCAGCTCCTGGCAATTCATCTGAAAAGCTCCATCACCGTTAATGGCAAAGATAGCCCGATCGGGATTTCCCAGTGCGGCACCCATCGCCGCCGGCAAAGCATAGCCCATGGTTCCAAGACCACCGCTGGTGATATATTGACGTGGCCCACCAAAAGGCAGGTAGTTGGCGGTCCACATCTGCGACAGACCGACATCGGACGCGACAACCGGTTGATCACCGGCAACAGCTGCGATCGCTTCCATGACTTCGTGCGGCACAATGTGGTCGCGCTCCGGCCGTGGCAACGGCCCCTGCACTTTGTATTCATCGATCTCAGCAAGCCAACTGCTGTGGTCACGCTCTTCAACCAACTCAAGTAACTGATCCAGGGCTTCGGCGGCATCACAAACAATCGGCAGGCCGCCCTGTACAACTTTGCGGATACTGGTCGGGTCGATATCAAAATGGACGATTTTGGCTTTGGGGGCGAAACTCTCGACCTTACCGGTGACCCGGTCATCGAAACGCACACCGATAGCGATCAGACAATCACACTCGCCGACCGCCATATTGGCGTACCAGGCACCGTACATGCCGAGCATACCGACCGACAGTGGCGATTGTGGGTCCATAATCCCGACCCCCATCAGGGTGTGAGTCACCGGCAGGTTGCCTTTTTCCGCCAGAGCCCGCAGTTTGTCTGATGAATTAGACAGGGTAATACCCCCGCCGGCATAGATCAGCGGTTTTTTCGCTTTGTTGATCATCGCCGCAGCACGCTGGATCTGCTTCAGGTTCAGGTTCGGCTTTTCCTGGTAACCGCGCCGTTTTGCTGGTTCTGCGGCTTTTGGTTTGATCTTGCCACCGAGAACATCGCTCGGCAGATCGATCAGCACCGGTCCCGGACGTCGGGTCCGCGCAATGTAGAAGGCTTCGTGAATGATCCGTGCCAGATCGTTGATGTCGGTCACGACATAATTATGCTTGGTGATCGGTCGGGTAATCCCGGCCATGTCCGCCTCTTGGAAGGCGTCGTTACCAATTTCAGCGGTCGGAACCTGACAGGTCAGCGCCACCATCGGCACCGAATCCATGTATGCAGTCGCGATCCCGGTCACCAGATTTGTCGCTCCCGGCCCCGAAGTCGTCAGGCAAACTCCGACCTGCCCGGTCGTCCGCGCATAGCCGTCAGCCGCATGTGCAGCGCCCTGCTCGTGACGCACCAGAATATGTTTAATATCCTGATCATCCATCAGCGCATCATGAACCAACAGGGAGCGGCCACCGGGATAGCCGAAAATCGTGTCCACCCCTTCTTGCTTGAGGCAGTCGAGTAAAATCTGTGCACCGGTCTTCATGTCATTCTCCTTCAAATAAAAAACAGGCCGCGGTTCGTTGCCCCGCGGCCTTTTCAACTATGGTGAAAAGAGAGCACAGGGCAAGTGACCCGAGCTCCCTTTCAATTCTGACGAATTGAATCGAGGTCGCCGCGAGCCGTCAGGTGATAACGACGACTACGACCAGCAGTAGGTTTATATGGAATAAAGTACGAAACATTGTTTTGGCTCCTCGGGCAGTGAATTTAACTGAGCACGGCAAAGCCTGTCAACAGAAAAGATCGCCGTTTCAGTCAACAATTGGTCTGACCAGAAAACATGCTGAAAATTCCTCTTTTGCTGTCTTGCGAACTCTTCAATTCGCATTAAGCTTAAAATGGTATTAAGACATTTGTTCAACCTTCAGCATCAGGAGGGAGCTTTGGATATCAAGCTTGAACCATTATCGCGACAACGCCTGGAACAAGCCAAGTGGGCCTATACCACCAGACGTATCGATCGGGAACGACCGTTTCAACTCCTTACTGGTACGGTCTCACCTTTGGCGGGCGACCTGGTCCTGGCCCGGGTTGAAGAGTTAGGACAACACCGCCGACTGGAGCTGGTCACCAGCCGCAGGGCAACTCTGTTTGAAGGTGATGAAATTGTGGTTGCATACGGCAACCGATATGCCCCAGATCAATTTGAAGGAATTGTCCCGGACCATCTAGGTGCCTGTCGCCTGGTCGCCGCTGGTGGCGTCGCGGCGCGCCTTCTGAACCGCCATGACCGCGTCAAGTCAGCAACTCGCATCACCCCCCTCGGCCTCATCACCGACGATGAAGGGCACCGTATCAACCTGAGCAGTGCCCGCCTCCCCAAAGCCGATCGTATCGATGCCAGTCCGCTGGTACTGGTGGTTGCCGGAACTTCGATGAACGCAGGAAAAACCTCGGCCTGTGCCAACTTGGTCAAAGGCTTTGTCCGGCAAAAAATCAAG
>CALZLE010000464.1 GCA_945788205.1 uncultured Desulfuromonadales bacterium | reverse complement strand
GCATAAAATAAAAAGCGTCAGCATTTAAGTAACTTATACGGAGAAAACAAAAAAACATGCGGCAATTGTTTACCGGGCCAGTCATTTGACCAAATTAATCTTGGCCATTTGCCGCAACTAAATAACCAATCGCAAAAAATAGAGTCGAATATCTACTCGCTGTAAAATTTGTTTAAACGGAAAATAGCTTTGCAGGGCTGCTAGAATTATCCAAGGACGTTTCATTGGTGACAGAAATTCGAATGGGGTAAAGCATGAACATGTTTCAACGCGTTTTGCTGGTTGATCCGGCGACCGGTTTTTATAAAATCAAAAAGTACAGTTTTGATCGCTATTTTGGCCCGGTTGATCTTGGCCTCCACCTGACCGAAAAGCACCACAGCCTCAATTTCGGCGTTGGAATCTTCGCCGGGTCGATTCTGCCCGGCTCCAACCGACTGGTTGTCTCCGGCTTCTCCCCTTGCTGGCAAGGCCACTACATCAGCTCAATGGGCGGTGCCGGACTGGTGTTCGACAATCTGGGCATCAACATGCTCAGTCTGGTCGGTAAAGCCCCAACTCCGTCAATCCTCTGCCTGAATCGAAATCATGGAGAAGAGATCGAAGTGGATGTGGTTCCGATCGACGCAGAGAGTATCTGGCAGTCAGGGCGCGGCGGTGTTTATGCAATGACCGATCATATTTATGAAAGGTTCGCCAATCACTACGAAACCGATCCCCGGATTCTGGCAGCTGGCCCGGCCGCACAGCAAACCGATATCGGCGGAATCATGTCGGTGCCGATCAAAAATGGCAAAATCAGCCACGTCGACACCTGGGCCGGGCGCGGTGGGTTCGGTAGTGCGATGGTGCAGAATCACGGAATCGTCGCCATCATCTACGGCGGCACACTCGTCGATGAGGATTTTCGCGACAGAACAGTGGCCGATCAGTGGTTTCAGAACAAGTACCAGCTGCGCCTGACGCAGAAAGATTTAGAGGTCACCAGCAAGTACCGCTATAACGAGGAGCTGAAAACCGGTGGAACCTTCGGCGTCAACTACGCGGGTATTGGTGGCCGGATTATGGCCTTTAATTATCGAACCATTTTTTGGAGCGAAAAAGAGCGGCTGGCCCTGCATCAGACTCTGGTCATCGATCACTACCTGAAACAGTTCAACGAAGAGACCATCCAGAAAAAACAGCAGGCCAATTGCGGCGAACCCTGTGTTGCGGTCTGCAAAAAAATGAACGGCCAGTATAAAAAGGATTACGAGCCGTATCAGACCATGGGGCCGCTGTGTGGAATTTTCGATCAACGGGCCGCTGAAAAGCTCAATCATCACTGTGATGCGATGGGCTTTGATGCCATTTCTGGCGGCGGCGTTCTCGCCTGGCTGATGGACCTGCTCGACGGAAAAATTCTAACCCCTGCAGAGCTTGGCGTAACCCGCCTGCCTCGTTGGGAGGTCGATAGTTTTGATGCGCAGCAGGATTCGCTGCATAACGCCGACCTCGGCTGTGAACTGATCGACGCCATTCTGGAGCAACGCGGCATTCTCGATTTTTCCGAAGGGGTCCGCAAGTGGAGTCAAATCCACTCGCAAAACAAGGAAACCGCCCTGCATGACCGCTTTGTCTACACCGCGTTCAACCGCCGCGGCTGGATGGTCCCGAATCAGTATTGGGTTTCCGGCGTACTGTCACCGATGGCGATCATGGGCAAATACTACATGATCTACAGCTACGACTTCATTCCACCGCGAACCCTGGGCAGAATGTGCGCGGAACGAATGAAAAAAGAACTGATTCTCGACAACCTCGGCACCTGCCGTTTTCACCGCGGCTGGGCCGAGGAAATGCTACCGGAAGTAATGGGTTCCATCTACAACAGCAAGGATAAATTCCTGCGGGCCGTCGAAGTGCTCGCCAGCCGCATCAACAGTGGCAACAGTCCTATTTTCTGGGAATCAGAACGGAACATCGACTACTTAAAAACGTTCCTGCAGCGGAAACAGGATGTCGATAAGTCAACAGACCCGCGCCTTGAAGAATGGCTGGAGAAATTCGATCGGAACAAAGTCGAAGCGGCCAGGGAATTCTGGTATCAGACACTGATGGGAATCGATGAAAGTCTACGGGAATTTTTCTGAGTAGGGGCTAAAAATGTCAACTGAAATTGAAATCTACCAGGGAGATATCACCCAACTGCAGGTCGCGGCGATCGTTAATGCTGCGAATAACAAACTCCTCGGTGGCGGCGGAGTCGATGGCGCAATCCACCGAGCCGCGGGCCCTGCGTTGCTGGAAGAATGTCGCACCCTGAACGGTTGTCCGACTGGCGAAGCGAAAATGACTGATGGTTACAACTTGGCCGCGAACAAAGTCATCCACACAGTCGGGCCGGTCTGGCATGGCGGCATGAAAGGCGAGCCGGAGCTGTTGGCCAACTGCTATCGCAACAGCCTGCAGCGAGCAGCGGAGGCGGAGTTGGAAAGCATTGCTTTTCCGTCAATCAGCACCGGTGTCTACGGCTATCCGATTGAACAAGCCTGTTGGATCGCCATCAGCGAAACCCTGAGTTTTCTGCGGCAGCCCTGCTCGCTAGTTAAGGTCATCTTCTGTTGTTTCTCTGCTCAGGATGTAGACCGCTACCGGCGGACACGAGAGGAGTTGTGCGGTTTATAAAAAACGACTTTCAAATCCAGGTTAATAACGCCTGAACCGCTCCGGCAACATTCTAGGGCCATAAATTCACTGTCGATATTCTTGACACCTTCCCCTTAAGTGCAATGTGTACTGCATCAACATACTGAAATAGAGTCGAAAAAAAATCGGTTCGATTCTTGCTAAACAAACAAGAATTGATTTTTATGACGATGATTATTCAACCTACAAAAACTGGAGGGAACGTGAAAAAACTTCTTTTTCTAACGCTGATCAGCTGTCTTTTAGCAACCCAGTCATTCGCACTATCGCTGATAATAGATGGACATATTGAAGAAGGGGAGACTGATTCCTACGAATTTACTTCTGCTCTGGACGGGCAAGTAACCATCGATGTTAGAGCCTTTGAAAGGGCTTATCCCTTAGATGGCTTTGGTTCACTAACAGATCTAAGCTGGATCGATACCTTTGACAAAGAAGATGACTTTAACGGTGATGGAGTGCTCGATCTGCTCGACTCAGCCATCGTTATCTATAAATATGAAGAAGCATCAGACTCTTGGGCAGAGCTTGGAGCAGCTTCAGAATCGGAAGAAGATGAAAACAATGGCGGAGCATTGCTTACTGGTGCAGATGATGGTTCCATAGAAGTTGTCGATCCCTTCTGGACTGATGTTCTCAATGCGGGGCGTTACCGTGTTGACATTAAGGCGGAAGATTTTGCGGCGGATGCTGTTTCCACCGAGGGCTACATTAAAACCGGAGCATATCGGCTTTCAGTGACATTTCCCAGCAACTTAGGTTCGCAGAACCCCCCACCGGTGCCCGAACCAGGCACATTTGTACTTCTCGGAGCCGGATTAGCCGGGCTGGTTGTTTATCGGCGCAAGCAGAAAAAGTAACACAATCAATGCATGCTTTCGGGCCTCGATTCTTAAGAATCGGGGCCCTTTTAGCTTGTCGGCTATACGCCAATAAAGGACACACCGAAACATCCTAATCGCGCCAGAGGTTACCCTCGGTCAGCGAATTTTCACCTTTGACCGTTTCGCACAAATTTGCAGAGCAGTTTTCAACCAGAGTAGCGATTGCGATGAATCTTTTCATCCGCCAGAGATCCACGTGGATGGCCGTCCTTCTCCTCGTCCGGATAACCGACGGCGATCACGACCGGCACCTCCAACCCCTCCGGCAACCCAACCAGCTTGCGAACATATTCGGAAGCATTCTCCTCGCCCTCGTGGGGACGCAACCGCAACTGGGCCCAACAGCTTTTCAATCCCAACTCTTCTGCGGCTAACTGTGAAATGATCGCCGCAATCGAGCTATCCTCAACCCAGACATCCGACGTTTGCGGATCGGCAGCGATGACGATCGCCAGGGGGGCGCTAGTAAAAAATGAAGTCCCGTGCGCCTTGGCGGTGGCCAGTTGCTGCAGCGTTTCCGGCTCATCGACCAGCACAAACTGGCAGGGCTGAAAGTTTCGCGAGGTCGGCGCCCGAAGCAAAGCCTCAGAAAGTTGTTCAATTTTTTCCGGCTCGACCGGCTGCGATTTATACTTACGAATACTGCGACGCTGACGTAGTAGTTCAAGCATATTGAATCCTCCTGAATTGATAGACAGAATCAGACTTTGCCACAGAGGCCGCAGACATTCGACAAAAAAATCGTCGATCTCTGCACGAAAGTTCGGCTGACACAAACAAAATCAGATAAATACTTCCACCACATAATGTCTGGTTTCAGAGTGCAACTGTCTTTTTCTGTATGCAAGGAAGTTGCTGGACTTAAGCAGGAAACAACGGGGGGCGAGAGATGAAATTGTGTTGCATTCTGTTCATACTCCACCTGTCGACCCTATCCGCCCCGGCAACCATCCGTTGGGAAAAATCTACTGGAACAGATGGCCCGGCACCAATCTCGCCTTCGGCCTCGGTCCTTCCTATGCGACGGAGAAGCCAAAAGTTGCTGATCTACTGGATGCTGAAGCCGGCGATCACCCCCTTTGCCAGCAAACCCGAAATGGAACTGATTTCGCGTATCCACCACCGATCCGAAGCATACGGTTTGGTTGCCGATGAGGGTGGCTCCAACGCTCTCGCGCTCGGTTTTTTCTATCGCTTCTAAAGGCGAAACGATCCTGTTGGAGCCAGCCTTTTGCAGGATGGGGATTTATTGGCAGGGGCTTAAAAACGAAAACTACAGGGTGGCCTGTCAAAACGTTGGGGGCGGCAAAACTTGAGTATGTTCAGTCCTCCTTCTCGGCATCGGCCAAATCGGCCTTACTTGGTTCTGCCGAAAGCGTAAGCATCGTAAAACCAACCGCGTAAATGTATTCCGACATAAAATAATCAGACTGGGGCCAGAAATGACCCCGCGTTTTCGCCAAACATCCTAAGTCCTGATATGTAACTATCAAAATATCTACCTTCGTTCTCGTAAAGTCTGTTAAGCCTGATAGCATGTGAAGATGAAGCCAAAGATTGAATTCATTAGACTGTGGGTTTGCATCCTCTTGTGTTTTGCTCTAACAGTCTTGATCTGCTCGTTAACGCACTACCTCGTTTGTGCTGTTCATACCCACGATTCTTGTCGTTTTTTGTGTCCTTCATATTTGTCCAAAGAGACAATTGTTTTCCCATATTTTCTGGAAAAATGGTTTGCACTACAATCATGGCTCCTAGTCGTCGATCAAAACTTGTTAGGGGTCGCAGGTAGTCATAGAAATCTCATATTCTCAAATCTGATATTGGCCCCTCTTGTAGAGGAGGCAATGTACCGTGGTCCATTATATCTATTGAAAAAGCATGTTGGATTTAGAATTTGGTGGCTCTTGGCGAGTTTCCTCTGTGTGATTTTCGTGCTTAGCCATGGAATTTTTGGTTTATCTGTTCTTCCAATAATTGTTCTTGGACTCGCATCGTCATGGTTGGTATTTAAAACGGAAAGATTCTGGCCAAGCATCGTTCTGCACTTTTTATATAATTTTCAAGCTATCTCCTTACCATTTTATCAATCATTCCTTTGGGGCGCCTGACGGTGCTGCCTAACACAGCAGAACTTCTTCGCCGCAAAGGAAATAGCTATCAAGTAATAGTAAGTTCGAGAAAGGCAGAGTGCCGAAACGGCTTCATCCTGCAAAAAAACTAATCAAGCTCACAAAAATACGGGGCGGAATAAATTCCCGCCCCGTATCCTCAACTCACGGTTTCAAAAACCTACTTCCGCTGTAAACGATCCATCGCGGCCTTCAAGCTCACCCGCAACCGCTCCAGTACATCGGCCAGTTGGGCAATCTCGTCCCGCCCTTTCACTTCAATCTTCTCTTCCACCTGACCATCAGCCAGATTTGAAGCAATCTGGGTAAAATGACCGAGCGGCCGCATTACCTGGTTAACCACCACAAAAACCACCACCAGTGAAATAATCAGAATCGTGACCATAAAACCGATCAGTTTAAACTCGAGAGCCTCTTTTTCCTGACTGATTTTTTCGAGGGAAAACCCGATCCGGAAACCGCCCCAGTGCTGGCCCTTAACGTAGACCGGCGTGGAAATATCCCACATCACCTCGCCGGTATCACGGTGGTATTCCTGCTGATAGGCTGGCTCGGTATTTTGCGCCGCATTCAAGCCGATGGTGTCGTTAAAGATCCGCTTGGTGCGATTACCGACCAGGTCCCGCTGTTGATCACCGGTAATCGGCTGCTGATATTTGGTGTTGTGAGTCGGCAGGTAACCGTTCTTATCGACCGCCACGGCAAACACCACCGATTCATCTTTCAGAAATTCGTCCTGCAAGGAAAGAATCGCTTTATCGAGGTAAAAGTCATATTTCGTGTGATACTTTTCCGGCACAAATCCGGGAATCGGTACGTACTCGGTATCGAAGGCGTCTTTGACCGACAGGACCCCATTATCGATCGCTTCTTCCAGAACCCGGCCAATCAACTTGGCACCGATCACCGACTCAATCTTGCCACGCTCCAGTAACTGCTGCTCAAGACTTTCACCCTGCTGGTCGGCAACATAAAAACCGCCGGCAACAATGACGACAAAGAGCGCCACGTTAACCATTACAGCAACTTTGATACTGATTTTATCGAACACACGAACCTCCCTGAATTTATTATTTCGCTAGAATTATTTCTGTTTGTACCCAATTCGCAGAGCACCCCAGTGCCGGTTTTGGATGAAGATCGGTACTGACAGATCACTCATCACCTCACCGGTATCACGGCTGTAGCGTTGCAGGAGGTAAGGCTCCTGATTACGTGCAGCGGCAAGTCCGGTCCGATCGTTAAAGATCCGCTTGGTCCGGTTGGCTTTAACATCTGCGGCGGCATCGCCGGTCAAAGGCTGAGCAAAACGGGAATTATGGGTCGGTAGATAACCGTTTCTATCAACAGGAACCACGAACACCAGTCGCTTGTCCCGCTTTAACACCTTGTCGATAATGGGCTGCACAACGCCGTCTGACAGTTCGTCGTACTGAGTGCGGAATTTTTGCGGATCGGTCCCCGGAATCGGGATATAAAAGGTGTCGAACAGCTGCGGCATCGTCAACCGTCCCGAGGTGAGCAACAGATCGAATTGACCGATAATTTCTGCGCGACACGCCAGCGCCCAATTCTTGACCTGCCGATCAAAAGAATTCAGCTTTTCAGCACCAGCTGCCAAACCGGGGGCCAACAACAGAACGAGCAAGAGTAACCAACGAAAAGATTTCATTTCAAACCTCTTTTCCGGGGACAGCGGATTGACTGGTCGAAACCCGGCCGATCAGTCGATAGACCGACTCGAGCATATCAGGCACGTAACAATCGGGATGCTGAGCCACACCAAGCAAAAACTTATCG
>CALZLE010000463.1 GCA_945788205.1 uncultured Desulfuromonadales bacterium | reverse complement strand
TTCGAACAGGTTACCGTAACGCTCAGCGATGGTATCTTCGCCAACACGATCGATAGCAGTCTGGTAATCGAGGTAAACACCGCGCTTGCCAGGTCCAACACCACGATCGTCGTCACACTGCTCTTTTGCCGCACGAGAAGCGATATCCCGTGGAGCCAAGTTACCAAAGGATGGGTACTTCCGCTCCAAGTAGTAGTCACGATCCTCTTCTGGAATCGCGCCTGCCGGCTTCTCGCAGTCTTCAGCTTTTTTCGGAACCCAGCAACGACCGTCGTTACGCAGAGATTCGGACATCAGAGTCAGTTTCGACTGCTTGTCACCATGCTGCGGAATACAGGTCGGGTGGATCTGGGTGTAACATGGGTTTGCAAAGAGAGCACCTTTCTTAGCGGCTTTCCATGCTGCAGTTACACTACAACCCATGGCATTCGTTGACAGGTAGAAAACGTTGACGTAACCACCAGTAGCCAGAACTACGGCATCGCCCCAATGGGACTCAAGCTTGCCGGTAATCAGGTTACGAACGGTGATCCCTTTAGCAACACCATCAACGACAACCAGGTCGACCATTTCGGTACGCTGATGCAGCTTAACGGTGCCAGCTTTAACCTGGCGAGCCAGTGCTGAGTAAGCACCGAGCAGCAGCTGCTGACCGGTCTGACCACGCGCGTAGAAGGTCCGGGATACCTGAGCACCACCGAAGGAGCGGTTGTCGAGGTAGCCGGCGTAATCGCGGGCAAAAGGAACACCTTGAGCAACACACTGATCGATAATGTTGTTCGATACCTGAGCCAGACGCCAGACGTCAGCTTCACGAGCGCGGAAATCGCCGCCCTTGATGGTATCGTAGAACAGACGATAGATGGAGTCGCCGTCGTTCGGATAGTTTTTGGCAGCGTTGATACCGCCCTGTGCAGCGATCGAGTGAGCACGGCGTGCACTATCCTGATAGCAGAAAGCTTCGACATTGTAGCCAAGCTCGCCCAAGGAAGCTGCGCCAGCGCCACCGGCAAGACCGGTACCGACCATCAAAATCTTATATTTACGCTTATTTGCAGGATTGACCAGCTTCATGTCGAAGCGGTGCTTATCCCATGTTTGTTCAATTGGTCCTGTAGGTGCTTTTCCGTCGAGAATCACAATAAACCCCCTATACCTTTACGATATGGATAAGGAAAGCCACTGGAATGGCGATATACACCACACCGTAAAAAATGGCGGCCAATTTACCAATGCCTGAAACTTTATCCTGACTTGGGCCGTTATTAAGACCGATAGTCTGAATGAAGCTCTGGATGCCGTGGAACAGGTGGAAAGCCAGGGCAATCATGGCAATGATGTAGACAATGGAGACAAAGGGGCTTTGGAAGCTTTTCCCAACCATAGTGAAGACGTCAGGACGGCCGTTTACCAGAGTCTGAACTGCAGACACGGCGTCAGTGTGAACAACCTGTACGGTGAAGTGCAGCAAATGGTAAAGCAGGAAAGCCAGCAGGATCAGACCAGTGTAGATCATCGACTCAGCAGCAAAAGTGGTCTTCAGCCGCTTTTTGATGGCGTAAGCCTCTGGAGATGCAGAGCTGTTTTCCATCGTCAGTTGGATACCGAAAGTAATATGCACGGCGAACAGACCCAACATCGCCAGCCGGAAAATCCAGACGATTGGGCCTAAGCTGTGCAGCTTTTCGGCGTAAATGTTGATTGCTTCGGAGCCGGCAAATACCGACAGGTTCCCGAGCAAGTGGACAGAGATGAAGCCGACCAGCATCATACCGGTGACCGCCATCAAAATCTTTCTTCCCACAGTGCTAGTTAACAAATGCATAGTGTCATATCCCTCGAGAAGGTGAATGATTGTTTGCTAAGGACCCATCCTTAGTTCCAATCACCAGAACTCCCAGGCGGCTCAAAACCCGGCGTTTCATATCTTAAAAATCTGAGCCATCTCTCTCCCTGACGATCCCCGCCAGCGCTCACTTTCCTCCTTTTCAATAAGATAGTCTTTCGACTATTCGTCGAAAATCTGTTAATCAGAAACAAACGAAACAGAAAATATAAGTCATAACAAATCGTATACTGTATACTAAACATTGTTATAAATTTAAACAAAAAAAGCCAAAACTATGGGAATTCTAATCATCTTGCGGGAGTTTTTATTTTAGACTAAGAATATCTTGATATTACAAAGAAAAATGACCGGAAAGGTCATCCCTTTCCGGTCATTTTTCTCAACTACTTCAGAGCGAGTATTTTCTCTAAACTTTGCTGTAAAATTGTGTGTTTTTCTTCTGCAGCTACCAGCTTACCACGGTCCTTTTCCAGAACCTGCGGAGGCGCGTTGGCAACAAACTTTTCGTTCGACAGTTTCTTGGTGAAGAAGTCGACATCCTTTTGGACTTTTTTGATCTCTTTCTCCAGCCGTTCAACCTCCTCTTCAACATTGATCAAACCAGAAAGCGGAATCAAAACCTCAACATCTCCTGCGACTTGAGTCGATGCTTGCTGTGGATGTTCAAGGCCTACCGCAACCTCTAACTCCTCGACCCGCGCCAGTGACTTGATGTAGGCCTGACCGGCATCAATAGCAGCTACGGATTGTTCCGATTTACAGTCGAGTGATACCGCGATGCGCTTGCCCGGCGGCACATCCAACTCACCACGAATGTTTCGAATTGCCCGGATCACCTCCATCAGCAATTCCATCCGTTCGACAGCCGTTGCATCTACTGCGCAAAAGGCGCCTGTCGGGTACTCGGCCTGCATGATTGAAATCGCTGGCCGCTCTCCCGGAAGGGCCTGCCAAATCTCTTCAGTAACAAAAGGTAACAAAGGATGCAACATCCGTAGCAGACCTTCAAGCACAGTAAACAGAACGGTCTGGGCACGTTTTTTCGCTTGCGGATCATCTCCGTACAAATCACCCTTACTCAGCTCAACATACCAGTCACAGAATTCGTGCCAAGTAAAAGAATAGAGAGTACTAGCAACGTCGTTAAATTTGTAATCCGCAAGAGCCTTATTCGCCTCTTCAGCGGTCTTGGCAAACCGGTCAAGAATCCACTGGTCCGCTTGGGAAAGTTCAAAGTCCTCCAACTTGGCACTGGTCGGGTCAAAATCTTCCAGATTCATCATGGCAAAACGACTGGCATTCCACAGCTTATTGACGAAGTTCCGATATCCGCCAATACGCTCCGTTGACAGCTTGATATCCCGACCCATAGCGGCAAAAGCACAGAGGGTGTAACGGAAAGCATCGGCGCCGTACTCATCAACAATCGTCAATGGGTCAATGACGTTGCCCTTACTCTTACTCATCTTCTGCCCCTGTGCATCGCGCACCAGAGCGTGGATATAGACCTCTTTGAACGGCACCTCATCCATAAACTTGATACCCATCATCATCATCCGGGCAACCCAGAAAAAGAGGATATCAAAACCGGTAACCAGGCAGCTGGTCGGATAAAACTTGTGCAACGCGTCGGTCTGCTCAGGCCAGCCCATGGTTGAAAACGGCCAGAGCGCTGAAGAAAACCAGGTATCAAGCACATCCGTTTCTTGACGGATATTGGTACTGGCGCAATGTTTACAAGCTGTCGCATCTTCCAAAGCAACTGTGATTTCACCGCAGTCGTCACAGAACCAGGCCGGAATGCGATGCCCCCACCAGATCTGGCGACTGATACACCAATCCTGGATATTATACATCCACTCGTAGTAGGTCTTTTCCCACTGCGCCGGGACGATCTTGGTCGCACCGGTTTCAACCGCCTTGATCGCCTCCTTGGCGAGCGGCTCGACACCGACATACCACTGCTTGCTCATATAAGGCTCGATGATGGTTTTGCAGCGATAGCACTCGCCAACAGCGTTGGCGTAATCATCGATCTTTTCCAAAAGCCCCAGTGCGTCCAAATCAGCAATCACATTCTTGCGGGCTTTATAACGTTCCTGCCCCTGATAAGGCCCGCCATTTTCGTTCACGATACCGGACTCATCGAGGATATTAATCCGCTCCAGATCGTGACGCTTGCCCATCTCAAAGTCATTAAAATCATGGGCCGGGGTGATTTTCACCGCACCGGAGCCAAATTCCATATCGACATAATCATCAGCAATGATTGGAATCTCGCGGTTAACCAGCGGCAGCATAACCGTCTTGCC
>CALZLE010000462.1 GCA_945788205.1 uncultured Desulfuromonadales bacterium | reverse complement strand
TATAAGTAAAAGCAATATATTACAGGTGCTTGAGATTTTTTAAAAAGTATTGCCCCTTGTTTTTTTGTTGTTTTTAAGCTTTTTTAGGGTCTGCCATGTGTGGTTTCGGGTCGAGATAGAAGGGATGGCCGACATTTCTTTATGTTTGTTTTAATGAGTTTTGCGGGACAAGATTAGTAGAGATATGAGGTCTTGTTGTTGAAAAGATAGAGAGTCATCTTCATCAGCGTGGTTTGCCGCTAGTGGCAAAAGGACCAGTTATCGAGGGAGGGAGATTGAAAAGCAGCTACCTTTGGCGGTCTCATTTGCCAGCGAGATCGTCCCTCCATGGGCTTGAATGATGCCGTATGAGACCGAGAGACCCAGCCCCGTTCCCTGCTGCTTGGTGGTAAAGAAGGGATTAAAGATTTTTTCACGAATTTCCACTGGGATCCCGGGCCCAGTATCACTGATAGTGATGTTGATATGTTTTTCAAAAGACTCTGCACTGATGTTTAGGGTGCCGGACCCAGCCATCGCCTGTAATGCGTTGAGGATGATGTTGGTAAAAACCTGACGTAAGCGTTCGCGATCGCCGGGGATTTGTGGCAAGTTGTCGATATTGCGCACAATAGCAACCTGATCAATCGGTTGTTGATGGCTGATCTGTGCGAGAATCTCTTCCAGTAGTTCCGCGATGTCGACCTGTTCAGCGGAGAGTTCCTGTTTGCCGGCGAAATTGAGCAGGTTGCGGGTGATCAGAGAGACCCGTTCGACCTGCTTCATGATTTCACCGACCTCTTCCTGTTCCGCAGCCTCTTTAGCAAGGGTCATCTGCAGAATTTCCACATTGCCGCGGATAATTGCTGCCGGGTTGTTGATTTCGTGGGCAACGCCAGTTGCAAGAGACCCGATTGCCGCAAGCTTTTCGTGGCGAAGCAGCAGTTCTTGGGTTTTGATCAGTTGCAGACTTTTCTCTTCGAGTTGTGAGGTCCGATCAGCGACCTTCTCTTCCAGTTGGCGGTTCAGATCCTGGAGTTCCTGATCGCTCTTTTTTAGTGCGTCGGCCATGTCGGCAAAGGTTTCTGTCAGGTGGCCAATTTCATCCTGACCTGCGTTGGGCAGAGGGACTTCCCGCTCCCCGGCGGCGATTCTTTCGGCGGAACTTGCTAGCTCCAAAACCGGTTTGGAAATCCGGCGAGCCAGAAATCCGGCGAGTAAACCACCAAGGAGACAGCCAAGTATCAACAGCCCGAACAGGGTTAAGAATGATCGGGTTTTGACGGCAGTGAGGGGCTTTTCAAGCATGCCAACATAGAGTGCCCCGACCGCCTTTCCATAATTATCAATAATTGGTTCATAGGCTGTCAGGTACCATTCATCAACGACTTCTGCCCGGGCCAGCCAGCTTTCGCCGCGTTGCAAAACCGCTTCAGCAACTTCTTGTGAAACTTGGGTACCAAGGGCGCGTTGGCCATTTTTCAAACGGATAGTTGTTGCGACTCGTTGCTTGTCAAGAAAAACGGTTGCACTGCCGATGGCAATTCCTTCGAATTTGTCCTGTCCATAAACCAATTCGCTGATATGGTCGATCAGCGGCAGATTGTTGTTGAGCATGACGCCGCCGTAAAGGCAGCCGATCGTGTTGCCCGCTGCATCGATAAGCCGAGTTGCTGCGATCAGCAACATTCCACGTTGCTCACTCGGTGCCTTCGGCTGCCCCGGCGCAAAAATCTGTGCTTGCTCGGGGAGCGCTTGACTCTCTTGGCGGAGGTCAGATTCGCTGAAAAGAACGGTGCCGTGGAAATGCCCGCTTTTCAGAGTGTCTTTAACAAAATCAGCAACCGGATTCAGCTCACCGGCGGAGAGGAGAAGTCGCTTCCCTTGAGGGTCGGTCAGGTTGAGAATGTCGAGCTGCTCCATGCGTTTGATTTCGGCAAGTTCGGTTGCCAGCAGCGAAAGATCAGCAGTTTTCAACGCGTTTAACAGGCTAGTTGAGCGAGCGCTGAACCTCACGATTTCGTGAATCCGTTGTTGCTCTTGTTCCAGGACCACGCGCGCAGTGTTCAGGTCGTTACGAATCTGTTTCTGGGTCTGGTTGACGATTGAGGCATTGATCAAATAGGAAGCGGCCAGGGAAACCAGGAGTAGAATCAGCAGGAGTGGGGTGACGGCTGCCAGAGTCAGTTTGCCGCGGATAGATCGGTAACCAAAGCGGAATGGGCTGGTCATGGGTCGAGTAGCTCAGATTGATCGAGGTCAAATTCTTTAATTTTGCGATCAATGGTTCTTCGCGTCACGCCAAGCAGTTTTGCTGCGCGGCTTTTATTCCATTTGGTTTCACACAGAGCCCGGATGACTTGACGTCGTTCTGTGTCACGTAAATTGAGTGGCAACGCGTCTTCTTTGTTTTGGTGAGGTTCTTTATTGCTAAATGGCAGGTGAGAGATGTTGATCTCACCGTTGCGGGCCAGAATGCTGCACCGCTCCATAACGTTTTCCAGCTCACGGACATTGCCGGGCCAGTGGTAATTTTTCAGGGCATCGAGAGCTTCTGGGGTTATCCCCTCGACCTGGCGCTGGCTCTTGGCGGCAATTTTCTGCAGAAAGTGCTGGGCCAGCAGCTCAATATCCTCTTTTCTGTCGCGCAGCGGGGGCAGGTCGATGCTGATAACGTTAAGTCGATAGAAAAGGTCCTCGCGAAAGGACCCGGCGCTGACCTCTTGCGCTAAATTTTTGTTGGTTGCGGCAACGAAGCGGACATCAACTTTTTTTATTTTGGTTGCACCGACCGGGATAAATTCTCCCTCCTGCAGGACCCGTAACAGCTTGGCTTGTAACGCTGGGCTCAATTCACCAACTTCGTCCAAAAACAGGGTGCCCAGATCGGTCTCTTCCAGCAGCCCTTTTTGCGCCTGCACGGCTCCGGTGAAGGCGCCCTTAACGTGGCCGAAAAGCTGACTTTCCAGCAAGGTTTCCGAAAGAGCCGCGCAGTTTATGGCCAGGAGGCGATTGTCCTTGCGCGGGCTGGCATAGTGAATTGCGGCGGCAATCAATTCTTTTCCGGTGCCGCTTTCACCCTGAATCAGTATGCTGGAATCACTGTCGGCAACAGCTAGAGCTAAATCGTAGGCGTGCTTGAAGTTTTCGCTCTGGAAAACAGGAGGCGCCGGAATTTTCTTTTCCTGCAGCTCCTTTTTCAGGGCGCTGTTCTCTTCGCGTAAGCGATCTTGGTCAAGGGTGTGTTTAACTAATGCGAAGAGCTTTTCCTGCGGGAATGGTTTCGTCAGGTAATCATAGGCTCCTATTTTCATCGCTTCGACAGCCGATTCAATCGTGCCGTGGCCGGTCATCATGATTACTGGTATCTGCAATTGCAGGGTTTTGAGCTGTTTGAGAAGTTCGATGCCATCCATTTCTGGCATTTTTACGTCGAGCAGTAAAAGATCTGCGGCGGTATCGGTTTCCTGCAGACGTTTCAGTAGCAACAAGGGGCTGGCAAAGTTTTCCGTTTGATAGCCCCAGCTCTTCAGCATTTTTCCGAGGTAGCGGCGCATCCCCTCTTCATCATCACAGATCAATATTTTAGTCGACATCGTTTCTGATTCGTAAAATGGGTTTGCGCTTCTGCTCAATAACTTTGGCCAATAAGAAGATGGTACACGCAATATTCGACCCATTGGAAGCGACTTTTTGCCGATTTGTCGCTAAACGTTTGAAAAATCGATTTTTCGGTTGGCCTGGGTTTGGTGGCGGGACGGCTC
>CALZLE010000461.1 GCA_945788205.1 uncultured Desulfuromonadales bacterium | reverse complement strand
CTGTGTGTGGCTAGCGTCGACCTGGTATGTGGCAGCGAAGGCCAGCGGAGTAGCTAACAGGCTGGCTAAAAATATCGTCAATATTTTTTTCAACATGAGATTTCTCCTCTGATCGAATTATGTTTTCCACGAATTATAACTCAACTGGTTGCCTATTGTGTAGTTACCTGGAAAATATTCAATGTTTCGACAATAGGCTTGTTTTTGCCGTTCGAACAGATAAGAATGCTGCAGCCGAAACGACAGCAAATCGATCTTTTATATGGAGGAAAGGACGGGAATGAAAATTTGGATAGATGCAGACGCCTGCCCAAAACAGATTAAAGAGCTGCTTTTCCGGGCTGCCGAGCGGCGTGGGATTCTATTGACGCTGGTGGCTAACAAGGCGATCTCGTTTCCTTCTTCCTCATGGATTCGCGGAATTCAGGTCGCCTCGGGACCTGATGTTGCTGATCAGGAGATTGTACGTTTACTCGAAGCGGGCGACCTGGTGATTACAGCCGATATTCCCTTGGCCGCAGATGTTATCGAAAAGGGTGGATTCGCTCTCGACCCACGCGGTGATTTTTTTAGTGCGGAGAATATTCGTGAACGCTTGTCGATGCGGAATTTTCTCGATGAATTACGCAATAGTGGTGTCGAAACAGGAGGCCCGGCGTCCTTCAGCAGTAAGGATAAGCAGGCTTTTGCCAACCAGCTGGATAGATTTCTTGCCCGAAACGGATAGTTTTAGCGGAAACCGATGGTGCTGAAAACTCGCCCAAGAACCCGGTTGAGAGGGTGGTTACGTTTCAGGTTTTTGAGCACGGCGGGCTTGCGTAAGCCGAGCTTTTTCAGTTCGGTGATGATTTTTTGATTGGGGCTGGTTTTCAATCCTTGTCGGAAGGCGGTGATCGCTTTGCCTTTTTCGCCGGCCATCAACAGGACCCGGCCGAGGATCAGGTAATGGAGCGAGTTGCCCGGCTCCCGCTTGATCGACTCCCGGCAGATTTTAGCGGCAGAATGCATACGCCCTTGCCCTTTGGCGAGGCAGTAGGCCAGATAGGTCTGCAGTTCGGGCGAATTCCGCTGCTCGGCGACCTGGCTTAAAAAAACCTGCGCAGAGTGAAAATAGCCTTTTTCTGCAGCATCAATACCCTTTTGGGTCAGGATATCCAACTCTTCTGAACTCATCTCCGGATCCTTCTACTTCATCATTTAGGTAGTTTCGTCGGCAACAATTTTCAATTATAACCGATTTTGGCGATCAGCTGCAGAAGTTTCAGAATAATTCGTTGGCAATCTTTTTCCGGGGAGGTAAAGTATTGGCATTATATCCGACATTATTAGTGAGCGGCTTGATGGTGAAACGGGAGGATTGAGATGAGAACGGTTAAGGAGATTTTGTACGAAAAAGGTTCTAATATTGTGACCGTAGAGCAGTCACAGACGGTTTTTGCGGCGCTGGAGAAGATGGCGGAGATCAATATTGGAGCGATTGTTATAACCGATACCGCAGGTGGTGTTGTTGGGATTTTTTCCGAACGTGATTACGCCCGTAAAGTGATTATTAGTGATGCCGCCCCACTCGATGCTTCGGTCGCGGAATATATGACCGAGGTCGTCCACACGGTTTCCCCGACCCATACAGTTGATCAGTGCATGGCTTTGGTCACCGATAAGCGTTGTCGGCATTTGCCGGTCATGGAGAACGGTTCACTCTGTGGATTGGTCTCGATCGGTGACCTGGTCAAAGCGTCGATTGCCGAAAAAGAATTCCTAATCAAGCAGCTGACTGAATACATTCAGTATCCCTGATTCAAGCTGTGTTTCAATCTCTGCAGCGACTTGTTCGGCATTAAGTCCGTTGCAGTCGATGGTGAGTTCCGCGAATCGCTCGTAGAGTGGAGTTCGTTCGGAGAACAGATCGGCAAAGCTTTGTTCTTTACCCATGACCAATCCGCGCTGTCCCATATCGGCAATCCGCTGCTGCAGTTCAGTCAAAGGGACTTTTAGATAGACCAAGCGGCCGGTTTTGCCGATAGATTCTACCCCTTGCTGGCTGTAAATGACTGATCCACCCGTGGCAATTACACAGCGGGTAGTTTGCAATCTAAGCAGAGTCTGCTCCTCGATTTTTCGAAAAGCTTCCAATCCCTGTCGATCAATAATTTCCTGCAGGCGGCATTGCTCCTGCGTCTGAATCACCAGATCCGTGTCGATAAACTGATAACCGAGTCGTTTGGCTAAAATGACACCGACGGTGCTTTTTCCCGCTCCCGGCATACCGATCAGGATTAAGTTCGAGTCGGACATCAGCAACCTACCGATGTTTCTTTGACGGTTTGTGGCGGGCAGGCTATCTGCTTCAGAATAGCAGCCAGAAGTTGCCCTTCTCTCGGGGCTGCGTAGGCCGAGGGGTTCGGTTTTGAGAGTCTGTTTTTTAACTTAAGATCGCGGATCAGCTGCAGTGCCTGTTTGACGAATTGCTCCTGACCAAAATAGAGCAGACCGTTTTTTCCATGCTGAACTACAGCACGGTTGCCGATGATGTCGTTGGCTAGAATTGGTCGACCGAGGGCTACCGCTTCGACCAGCGCATTTGAAACCCCTTCGGAGCTTGAATTGTTGAGAATGACATCTGCCTGCCGCATGGTGTCGGCCATCGCCATTTTCGGGATTTCTCCCAGATAATGCGCCCAGGGACGATCGTCCAGCATATTAAAAAAACTGGCCGTGTAGTCGTCATCGAGGGTCGGGCCGCAGAATGCCACGTTGAAGTTCGGCTGTTCTTCGGCGATTCGATCGCACATCAGGAGAAGTTCAAGATTTCCTTTGACCGGACGGATCCCGGCGGGCAGCAGAAACAGCGGTGTGTTGTTAAACAGTTGCAGCTTTTCACGGAGTGGATAGCTTTTTTCTCCCAAGCGGATTCCGGGTGGCAACAGCTGTAACTTGTCGCTGATTGACGGAAGCTCCTGCCGCAGCCTTTGCAGAATCAGCTGGTTTTGGATAATGACGGCGGCTGCCTGGTCATGGACTCGATTGATGATTTCGCCGCGGCCGGGAAGGTGTCGATCATGATTGTAGTCGGTTCCCGTCATCAAGACTGCCATTGGCAGCTCTGCCGGGGCATCGGCCAGCAACCATGGCTGGCCAGATCGGTAGGCGTGCAACAGTAGCGCGGCATCAGTCTGGTGATTTTTTAGTGCGGCATTGATTGGCGCGGGATCACTCTGTTCAACTTCAACAATTGCACAGTCCCATCCATACTCGGGAAGTTTAGCGGCGAATCTTTTGGCGGAGATATGGTTGCCGGTTGTGTTCGGCTGTTTGGGGACGACGATCAGTAATTTCATGCCAGCATAGTCGCATTTTTTTAACAAGGTTGCAAAATTCGGATTCTTCGATGTTTTGCTGCCAGCTTTGTCACGTCCTAAAATAGATTGACAGTTTTTCTCAAGCCACCTCCCTTGCGGAGGTGG
>CALZLE010000460.1 GCA_945788205.1 uncultured Desulfuromonadales bacterium | reverse complement strand
ATTCCTGCAGATGGACTTCATCGCCATAAATATCGACCGCCACCGCGTATTCCGGCAAGTCAGCATCGTAGAGTCGATAGCAATCGACCCCCTCTCGCTTGGCCCACTTTTTATACTTTTTCAAATTCTTTCGCAGCCGATTAGCGAACATTTCGGCACCGGAAGAGAGGTTCTTTTTGACCGCCCGCCCGGCGCCATCGGCCAACGACTGCCAGCGATTGGTTTCATCCAGTTCAAACTGTAACAGCTGACATTTGAGCGCCCCATTGTAGAGGGTGTTGATTTTCCCGGCACGTAGACCGATGGCCCGGCCCAGCTGCGGATTAGATGTGATCACCGCCGCTTTCCAACCCCGGCACTGCCCGGCCATTTTTTCGCCGAGCTGATTGTACAGCGGCGGCAATTGACTCTCTTCGCCGAGCCGTTCACCGTAGGGCGGGTTAGCGACAAACAATCCAGTCTGACTCCCGGCCGGTACGCCGAACTCGCGCAGAGTGCGTTTTTCGAAATGGATGATTTTATCCATCCCGGCATTCTTAGCGTGTTCCCAAGCCGCTTTGATTGCCCGGCCATCACCGTCGTAGCCAACAATCGGGGCCAGTTTGCGCTGAAATCCCGCATGTTGGCAATTGAGTGCTTCTTCACGCAATTCCTGCCAAAGATCTTCATCAAATTTTTTCCAACCGATAAACCCGTAATAGTCACGCAACAAGCCGGGAGCAGTGTCGGTCGCCATCAACGCAGCTTCCAGCGGCAAAGTTCCGGAACCGCACATCGGATCAGCCAGCGCCCCACCCTGCCCGGCGATCTCCGGCCAGCCACCACGAATGAGGATCGCCGCCGCCAGATTCTCTTTCAGCGGCGCATGGACCCCGTCGATCCGGTAGCCACGCCGATGCAAACTGTCTCCCGACAGATCGATACTGACCGTCGCCTGATCTTTGAACAGATGGAGATTGATGCGCAGGTCAGGTTGTTCCAAGGCCACCGACGGCCGCTCACCGGTGCGGCTGCGGAACTGATCGACGACGGCGTCCTTGATCCGCAACGCAGCGTAGAGGGAATGGGTAATCTGCGATTTTACCGTCGTGCAATCGACAGCAAAAGTGCTATCGAGGGACAGATGCTCTGCCCATTCAATCTTCAACGCTTCAGCGTAAAGCAGATCCGGATCTGGAGCCGAAAAACTGGTCAGTGGTAGCAATACCCGGCTGGCCAGACGTGACCAGAGGCAAACCTTGTAAGCGGTGCGCAAATCACCAGCAAAACGAACTCCGGCACGTTCCTCTTTGACTTCAGCAGCACCCAGTTCAATAAGTTCAGCCGCCAACAGAGGTTCAAGACCGAGGGCGGCTGTGGCGAAAAATTGTTGTTTTTCCATCGCTTTGTATTCCATTTGACACCCCTTCTCCCTGAGGGAGAAGGTGGCTGAAAGCCGGATGAGGGGTCTCTGTGCGCTCACTTCCCCTCACCCTAGCCCTCTCCCTCAGGGAGAGGGGATTTAAATCTAAATCTTCCGCAACTCTAAAGCCTGCTCACCCAACTGCTCGTTGGCCTGCAAGAGTGCTGCTTCACCAGCCAGTACCGAAACGGCACTCTGACCCTGCTGCAGATATTTCTGCGCCACCTTCTGCAACGCAGCAGCATCAACCGTTAACAATTGCTGGCGCATCCGATTGCGCATCTCCAGCGTCATACCTTGGCGCAGGTTGGCAAATTCCTGGGAACCGACCCCGGCCGGAGAGAGGGGTTTGTCAAGATCACTGAACACTCCCAGCACCGCCTCTTTGAGCGATTCAGCAGTAAATTTGCCTGCAGCCGCCCAATCGATCGCCTGATCGTAAACATTCAACGTGCGCAAAATATGCGGATCACGATAAGAGAGCATCGAGAAAATCCCGGCTTCTGAATTGTAGCTGGCCATGCCACCGTAGGCGCCGCCCTTCTCCCGAATTTCACGATGCAGGAATTCAGCCCGCAACAGTTTAGACAGCACCGTCAGAGCAGCGCTGTCGGGATGGCTGAATGGAACGGCACGGAAAGCACGGGTGACATAATTGACCGGCAGCGACCAGACAAAGCCACGCCGTTTCGGCTGTGGGTTGAATGGTTGAGCTGGCGAATCGGTCGACTTCCCTGCAGCCGGAATCTGCGTGAACAATTTTTCCAGGCCACTTTGGAACGGAGCAAAGTTAGCTTTTTCAACGGTCACCGCTGCCCGTAATTGCCCCTGACAAAAAAGCTGCCGGGCGATCTGGGCCAGTTCATCAGCCAGCGGCTGCAGTTCTTCGATTGTTTTATCGGCAAATTGCCGGATCATCGCGACCTGACTCAAGCCCGACCACTGTTCACGCCGCCAGGCCGCGGCAGTGAGGCAGGCTGCCGCAGTTCGCGCTGCGTAAGTGTGGCCCGATTGCGGAACCGAGTTTTCCATCGATACCTTCAATTGATTCAAAACCGTGTGAATCCGTTGCAAATCGGAAAAATCGGGGGAGAGGATAATATCGGCCAATAGCTCAAAGAGTGGCGGGCTGTTACGCAGCAGCGCTTTGCCCTTCACCTCAAAAGAAGCAGTAAAGCCGTCCAGACTGTTCGGATCGTCAAGCAACGAAGTCCGCGCAGAAATTCCACCTGTCACAGCTTCCATCTGCTGTGCCATCTGCAGGTAGTCCCGCTGACCGGCACCAACCTGAGTAAGCAGGCTACTGAGGATTGGCAGATACTGCAACTGCTGGTCGCTCAAGCCCTTGAGGCCAAAGTTCAGCGCTACGCTGCCAATACCGTTGGTCGGCTGATCGAACCAGCAGCAGTTCACTCCCACTTGCGACTGTTGGTCAACCGCCACCGCTGGCTCCTCGGCAGGGATGTCGCTCAACTCGAGGGTCGGCAAGCAGGACAGATCTTCCGGCTCTTCCTGAGCCTTTTTCAGTGCCAACGCCTGTTCAACCAGTTGCTGTTTATCTGCGTCACTCAACTGTTGATTGATTTTATCCAGCTCAGCGCGGGTTGCGGCATCGAGTTGCGGGCCTAAAGTGGTATCCGGTTTGAGCAACAGGGTGACCCGATGCGGATTTTCCAGCAACCGCTGACGAATCAGAGTCTCAAAGAAAGGTCCCTTGTCCAATTCCTGCAACAGCTTGGCGAGGTTGTCGTCAAAATCAAGTGCAGCCAACGGATCACCACCATGAATCCAAGGTCCCATCAAACGCATCAGCAACAGCAACGAATAGGGATAACTGTCACCGGTCACCTCGCGATTAGCAAATTCCATGCGGTGGATAACGCCATCAATCCGCTCGCGCGAGAAACCATCTTTGGCCACCTGCTCGAGAGTTTCCAATACCAGTTTTTCGATTGCAGGCAGCTGCTCGGGATCGGTCCCTTGCAGACCGGCGGCAAAATAGGTTGATCGATTGTCATCGTGATAGCCGACGCCGGGGGCCAGATTAGCGCCGAGGCCGGAATCAAGCAGCGCTTTATAGAGCGGTGCCGCCGGGTTGCCAAGCAGCAGCGATGAAAGCAGCGACATCGCCAATCTTTCGAAGCTGTCATTGATATCATTGGTCAGCCAGGCGACCTGCACCATCGAACGTTTTTCCAGCAGCTCCCCGTCATCCAGCGGATAAGGTTCGGTTACCTGCTGCGGGGCGGGCAACGGCTGTTCGGCCGGAACTTCACTGTCGAGCTGCAAACGATCAAACTTCTTCAGCACCCGGTCTTCAACGGTCGCCAGCAAGGCGGGCAAATCGAGGTTGCCAGAGCTGAAAAACCAGGAATTGCTCGGATGATAATAGCGAGCATGGAAATCGCGCAGTTGCTGCCAGGTCAGTGCCGGGATATCGGCTGGTTCTCCGCCCGAATTATGTCGATAAGTGGTGGTAGGATAGAGGTGGCGCCCCATCCGCCGCGACAGCAGCGAAGAAGGGTCGGACATGGCCCCCTTCATCTCGTTGTAAACCACCCCTTTGTATTCCAGCGGTGACTGCGGGTTATCGGCCTCGGCAAATTCAAGGCGATGCCCTTCCTGACTGAAATCGCGTTCGCTCAACTGCGGGAAAAATGCCGCATCCAGATAGATATCGAGCAGATTTTGAAAATCCTTCCGGTTCATACTGGAGAAGGGATAGAGGGTCCAATCACTGGCGGTCATCGCGTTCATAAAACTGTTGAGGCTGCGCTTGAGCATCGAAAAGAACGGATCGCGCACCGGAAAGCGTTCGGAGCCACACAGGGCGGTATGCTCGAGAATATGTGCCACGCCGGTTGAATCATCTGGCGGAGTCCGAAAACCGACCGCGAACAGATGGTTATCATCATCCCGCTCAAGGTGCATGAAACGCGCGCCGGTTTTCTGATGCTGCAAGCGAATCATGGTGGCGTTGATGCTCGGCAAAGAATCGATCCGTTCAACCGTAAAACCGTGCAACGATTGTCCCGGAGTAAGCTTCTGATCGCTCATAAAAATCCTGACGCAAGGAAGAGAATTAGTAAGATTTGTCATGCCATAGGAAGAGGATAACCAAGTTGGTCCCAGTTTACCACTACGGTGGGGCCTTTTCCTCTAATGGTCGTGCGGAAAGATATACGATTCGCTCAAGAACCGCAACTCTGGTAGTCAACGTATTCGTTATCGAAAGCTCAGTAGAGTTTATCCGGATCCCCCTGCCAGCGCATCACCAACTGATATATCAGGCTGGCGACAGCAAACAGTGCCCCAGCACTGGCCAGCGCGCCGAGGTCGGACCAACCGAGGGGAACGATCTTAAACACAGTTGCCAGCGGGGTGTACATCAGCAAAACCTGTAAACCGATCGACATGAGCGCCGCGCCCCAGACCCAGCGATTGGCGAAAAATGGCACCTGATAACTGTTACGGATAACAAAGGTCAGAATCACCTCGTAGAGAACGACAAAATTGAACACTATAGTTTGTGCGTGGATAAGTTGATCCGAGGATTCAGAGCTTCCGCCAAAATGGAAGAACATCGACAGCGCCAGCAGACTGCCAACCGAACCGAGGACACCGAGCAGGGCCAGCTTCGAGGTCGGCAGGATTCCCTCGTCACGCGGTTTCGGGCGCCGTGACATAATGTCGGTGCCGTACGGATCGACACTGTAAGCCAGTGCCGGGGCGCCATCGGTCACCATGTTGATCCACAGCAGCAAGACTGCGGTCAACGGCAGGTTCAGCCCAAACAATGCCGCAAGGAAGATAATTAGCACTTCCCCAAGATTGCCGGAGAGCAGCAGCATGATCGACTTCTGAATGTTGTCGTAAATGCCCCGCCCTTCCTCGATGGCGTTGACAATGTGGGTAAAGCTGTCATCGAGCAGCACCAGATCGGAGGCCTCCTTGGCCACCTCGGTGCCGCTGCCGACTGCCACCCCGATGTTGGCTTTTTTCAGCGCCGGAGCATCGTTGACTCCATCGCCAGTCATCGCCACGGTTTTACCCAACTGCTGCAAGGCATCGACAATCCGCTGCTTGTGTTCCGGAGCGACCCGCGAGAAAATGTTGATATCCTCCTCCAGAGCATTCCGCAGAGTGGCGGCATCCAATCCGGCCAACTCTTCACCGGTCATCGCACCGCCGACAATCCCAATTTCCCGGCCAATCGCCTTAGCGGTTTCACCATAATCACCGGTAATCATGATGACCCGGATTCCAGCCTGCTTGGTCTTGTGCAACGATTCGACCACATCCGGACGGGGCGGGTCGATCATCGCCTGCAGGCCGATAAAGGTCAGCCTCTGTTCACTCAGACCGGTTGCCTGCCGCTGCATGGCAAAACCGAGCACTCGCAATGCCTGAGATGCGTAATTGGCATTCTGCCGTTCGATCAACTGCCGCCACTCGTCCGTCAGTGGTTGCGCCTCACCATCAAGCAGAATCCTGTCGCAGCGTTGCAGTAACTGGCTCAAGGCCCCCTTAGTGTAACTGGTCACCTCTGCACCATCGCCGACCAAAACCGTCATCAACTTACGTTCGGAGCTGAAAGGCTGTTCCGCCTGCCGCTGCCGATCATCGGCAACCCCAGCCTTGGCAGCACTGGTCAGCAACGCCGCCTCGGTCGGGTCACCGGTAGTCTGCCAATCATCGCCCTCAGCCTGCAGCGAAGCATTATTGCAGAGCAGACCGCAGACGAACAATTCCTCAACCACCGGCCCGGCCAACTCCCCTTCCGGCGCGTAACCACTACCGGTCAGGGTGACTTCACCAGCCGCCGTCCAAGCATACCGGACGGTCATCTGGTTGGCCGTTAGCGTTCCGGTCTTATCGGTGCAGATGACATCGCAACTGCCGAGTGTTTCAACGGATGATAAATTGCGTACCAGCGCTTTTTTGGCGAGCAACCGTTTCACCCCGACACTCAGGGCAATGGTCACCACCGCCGGTAACGCCGTCGGTACTGCGGCAACCGCCAGGCTGATAGCAATCAGAATCAAGCCGAGCAGTGCATGGCTTGAGAATCCGTTGGAGTAATAGTCTTTAAAGAAAAATAGCGCAAAGACCAGCAGACAGATGACAATAATTGCGTAGCTCAGTTTTCTGCCGAATTGATCAAGTCGGCGCTGCAGCGGAGTCTGTTCCTCCTCTGCCGTTTTCACCAGCTCGGTAATCTTGCCGAGTTCTGTCGCCATACCGGTAGCAACCACCACCGCCCGACAGTTTCCGGTCGACAGGGTCGTCGCCGAGTAGAGCATGTTGCGCCGATCACCAAGGGAAACCTCAGTAGCAACAACATCCGGCAATTTCTCCACCGGCACGCTCTCGCCCGTCAGTGCCGACTCCTCAACTTTGAGCTGTACCGCATCGATAATCCGCAAATCGGCCGGCACCCGATCTCCAGCCTCCAGTTGCACGATATCTCCCGGCACCAACTCACTGGCATCGACCACCTTCCGCCGACCGCAGCGCACCACGGTTGTCTGCACCGTACTGATCTTCTTTAATGCCTCCAGCGATTTATGCGCACTCAGCTCTTGATAAAAACCGATGATCGCATTCACCAGCAGAATAATCAGGATGATGATCGAATCGACAAATTCACCAATCAGCAAGGAGAAGACCACGGCGAACAGCAGAATGTAGATGATGAAACTTTTGAATTGATTCAGGAAGATTAGCAGAGGATTGATAACGGTCCGGGTTTCCAGAACGTTCGGCCCGTACTGTTGCAAGCGTCGATCGGCCTCCGCCGGTTCCAATCCGTCAGGCGGGGTTTCAAGTTCTGCGAGGACCGCTTCGATTGATCGCTGGTAAAATTCCATCGATCCCGCTCCACAATTTCACGCAAATTGGCAAATTCGACAAAGGAATCCTGCAACACCTACAAAAAGATTAGCAGATTAAAAATGATATTTCCCGCAAGAAACAATAGTTTACGTCCCCGCGAAAAAAAGATTGAAAAAGAGCACGAAAAAACATTTGTAATTTCATTCGCACCATGGTACCAATTCCCTCCGTCGGAGCGTAGCGCAGCCTGGTAGCGCGCTTGGTTTGGGACCAAGATGTCGGAGGTTCGAATCCTCTCGCTCCGACCAAACTTTTAAAGGGCTCAGTCATTCAGTTGGCTGAGCCCTTTTTTGTGCCTCCGAGGAGGGTCTGGTCCATGCTGGCCTCTAAATGTCTCCGGAGAGGACTATTAGGGATAACCTTTGAGGGATATATATTGGGCTCAGGGAGGGCCTGGGCAGGGCATGGAAAAGGCCGGTCATTTCGACTGTCATTTTCCGTGAAAGAATCAGAGAGTTAAAGCTTTTTATTACTGCCGCACATTCTGAGCTAATGCCGCCTGCTTGATATTCTCCAGAAAAATCTCGGTAAAAATTGTGCTGCCGTTATAATTGAGATGGTCGCCATCAAAAAAACAATCGGGGTCGACGATCTCATTCTTGAAATCCAAGTATCGCACATACGTAAAATGCTCTTGTGTAATCGACCCAACCAATTTTTCGAAACGAGCTTTAACTTCCTGTGGAACGCTTTCTAGATAATCAGGATGTAATGGGGTATTCAACAACGTTAACCGTACCCCCTTCTCGCGACACAATGCTAAGATCCTGTCGAGTGCGCCAAACTGTAACTGAGAGGGCCTTTGAACCTCTTGAGTCCCTTCAACAAAATAAAGCTTTGCAATCCGCTCATTAATAATCTCAGCCGTCACATTGCGTCCATCCAGATGACGATAACCACCAGCGAGTATATCAAACTCTCTTCCCTTAAGTGTTTCGACAAAAAACCGATAGGTTCTAGAAGCCATATCATTGGCCACGATTTTAAAGAACTTCGGGTCCATACGGTCGGAGGAAAAGCTCTTTAGATCCAACATCCAATGAAAATCAGGGAGCATTTTTTCATATTGACTGTTTTGGTACTCATTCAAGGAGTGGTAGGACAAACCGAGCACGACATGCTTCAGATGATCATTTACCTCCAATAAGCGTTTCAGCTTGTAGTAGGTAAAAAATAGGGGTTCTCCACGATAGGAAAGATTCTGCATCCCAGGCAAATGTCTCGTATCCAAGGCCGCTTCGGTATGGGAATCCCCGACAATTAGTAGCGTATCTCTAGGGTCCACCCTGTAGTAATCATCTGAACTATAAACATAAACATAGGTGAGTATCGAAACCGTCAATACTCCAACAATGCTGAACAGCGCAAATAATATAGTTTTTTTAACAAATTTCTGCATATCAAAAATCAAAATAAATAAATTCTTGTTGTTCTCCGCCACAGCCGAGAACAAGTAATATAAAAACAAAATATACCGGCCACCTGGCGATACCGACTAAACGGAATGCCCCCTCTTGTTCCCTCACCTCCAAAACATGCTGTTTATCACGATTCAACCACTCCAACACGACAAACCCCAATAAAGCAATAGACAAGTGCGTTGGCAATATTTCAGGCATAGAAAATAGTGATTTACTATATAAGCTCGAAAAGTACTCCATCGACTGCGTTAAATTTTCGGTTCGGAACAACACCCAGGCATTCAGAGTTAAAAAGAAAGTCAAACCCATTTGAAAAACTTCCCTTAAGGAAGGAAATAATTTCTCCTCTGCAACTTGGTTTAGATGCGCTCGATTTCTGTCAAAAAGAAACAATGGTAAAAACAATAACCCGTTGAACAGCCCCCAAACAATAAAGTTCCAGCTCGCACCATGCCAAAAACCACTCACTGTGAACACAATACAAACATTACGAATTCCTCTCAGCTTCCCTCCACTGTTACCACCGAGCGGAATGTAGAGATAATCCCTGAACCAAGTAGACAAAGAAATATGCCAACGCCTCCAAAACTCCGCTATATCACGAGAAAAGTACGGGAAGGCAAAATTACGCATCAGATCAAAACCTAAAAGTCGAGCCGTACCGATGGCAATATCAGAATAGCCGGAAAAATCTCCGTAAATCTGGAAGGCAAAAAAGATAGCACCGACCAACAAAGTACTCCCAGAGTGGTCCGACGGGTCCGAAAAAATCTTATTGACATAGTAGGCACAGTTATCAGCAATAACCATCTTCTTAAACAGTCCCCAGAGAATCTGCCGACAACCATCTACCGCTTTTTCATAATTGAAAACCCTGGCGCGAGAGAACTGGGGAAGCAGGTTTGTTGCACGTTCAATCGGGCCAGCGACTAACTGGGGGAAAAAGGAGACAAATGCAGCAAACTCGATAAAATGCTGGGACGGTTTCAGCTTCTTGCGATATACATCAATACTGTAACTAAGGGTTTGAAAAGTATAAAAGCTGATACCAACAGGTAATATTACATTCAATGTGACTGCCTGCAACTCCACACCAAGAGAAGCAAACATTGAGATAAATGACTCTGTAAAAAAATTAAAATACTTAAAAACCGCCAGAGCTCCCAAGTTAACGGCCAAACTTATTACGAGGAGCAGTTTCCTGGAACGTATTACTGTAGTCCTTTCCATTCCTCTCCCGACAAAATAGTCAACGACTGTACTTAAAAATATCAAGGATAGAAATCGCCAATCCCACCAGCCGTAAAAAACGTAGCTGGCAACTAAAACCAGTATATTTTGAAGTTGTAGATGTTTATTGACAACAAACCAATAGAAAAAAAACACCAATGGCATAAAAACAATAAACTCAAATGAATTAAAAAGCATAAACCACTCTATACAGTCAGATAGAAATTTAAGTATCTTAAGTTTTATTTAAGTAATAGCAATGGATTGAATTGTTTCAACAGTGAAAAAAGAAAAACAGAATCTTTAAACTCTTTGCTACATCCACATTTCTAGCCCTAGCTTAAAAAGAAATAATTAAGAGAACCCATAGACAAAGTATCTTTGGAACGATCCTCTTCTTTATGTAAAGTTTATACTGTAAAATAAT
>CALZLE010000459.1 GCA_945788205.1 uncultured Desulfuromonadales bacterium | reverse complement strand
CGCAAGAGGCGGAGAAACTCTAAAATATAAATAAAACTCTACACCTTTTAGATTGTTACTAAACCTGGATAAGAAAAGGCCGCGATTAACGCGGTCTTTTTTTTATTGATTATTAAGCTATAATAAATGTAAATTTGGTGTAATATTAGTATACTCAAAAAAATAGAGCAATTTTTGGAGGAAAAGCTGGCCTTCTGGAGCAAGAAAAAAAAGCAAAGTGGTGACATCGTCGGGGTTTGTCAGATGCCGTCGGGGACCAGTGTGGTTTGCGTACGACGTGAGAAAAGCGGCTTGCCGGTTTTACAGCAGCTGAACTGGGAGCCGTTTGTTTCTGAACAGGAACGACAAGAGGCTCTGCAGGCGCTGGTTCGGCAGGAGCGGCTAACGGATGACAGCACGGTCGCAGTTTTGCCACCAGACTCCTATGAGTTGATGCAGGTCGAACTGGCAGAAATGCCGCTTGATGAACGTCGTGCTGCGGCTCGTTGGCAGGTTCGTGAAATGTTGGAGTTCCCGGTGGAACAAGCGGTTGTCGATATTTTTGATGTTGCACCGTTCGGCAGTGATAAAAAACCTCTTACTTATGTGGTCGCAGCGCGGAAATCCATGCTGCGAGAGCGACTCGACCTTCTAGACGAAGCCGAACTCTCTTTGTCGGCTATCGATATCCCCGAGTTTGCATTGCGGAATCTGGCAGAACTGTTTGTTGAGGATGATCGTGGTACGGCGATTCTGCTGCTGCAGGAACAGAGTGGCCTGTTGACGATTGCCCGGGACGGCGTGCATTACCTGACCCGTTATCTGCCCTCCGGAATGAATGATTTGATCCCTTTCGCCGATGGTGATTTTGAAGCTTTGACCGAACAGCTCGACTCTATTGTTCTGGAGGCTCAACGGACCTTCGATTACTGCGAAAGTACTTACCATTTGCCAATGGTATCACGTTTGCTGGTTGCCCAGACCGGACGCGAAATTCCGGCAGCTGTTACTTATCTTGATGATTACCTGACAACCCGGGTTGAATCGTTCAGCTTTGATTCTGTCATGACCGTTCCCGAAGGGAGCGAGCAGCTCGAATTGAATCAGCACCTGTTGGCAATCGGTGCTGCGTTACGGCAGGAGGGAGATTGATGCAACAGCAGATCAATCTTTATCAGGATAGCCTGATTGATAAGCCGCAGCCGCTGCAGTCTCGCCAGGCAGGCTTGATCCTCGCCGGATTTATGGTGTTGCTGGTGTTGCTGGGTCTGCTCGGATATTGGCAGTTGCGTTCGGCAAACCAGAAGCTGGAAGCGTTGCAACAACAAAAAGCTGCTCTTGAGACGCAGCTCGCAGGTCTCGAACAAAAGTATCCGCTGCGCCAGAAAAATGAGTTGCTCGAAGAGGAGATTCGCCACACTAAAGAAACCCTGAAGGGTCAGAAGCAGTTGCTCGGTTTTTTTGCTGATCGTGAGGAAAAGGGCAACGATACTGTCATTACAATTCTCGATGGTTTGGCTCGGCACAACTCCCCTGGTGTTTGGCTGCGTCGAATTCGCCTTGCTGCCGATGGGGAAAATATCGCTCTGGCTGGGAGTGCATTGCGGCCGGAACAGGTTCCGCAGTATCTGCAGTCTCTTGGCGAAAAAGGGGTGCTGGGTGGACAGGTTTTTTCCCGTTTGACATTGGCGCGATTAAAGGAACGGCCGGGACAGGTCGACTTTAATCTAGAGTCATTGGCGGAGGGAGAATAAATGCAGCTGCCCGATTCGTTACAGTCGATGATTGAGAAGTACGAACAGCGACCGCTGCGCGAGCGGATACTGCTGTTGGTTTGTGTGCTGGTCGTGCTGTTTTTTATCTGGGATGCGCTGGTTCTCAGTCCGTTTGCCCAACGAAAGAAAGCCGCTAAAAAACAGACCAGTCAGCTGCAACTCGAATTGACCGAAATGGGGACTCAGGAACAACTGCTGTTGGCACGCAAAGATTTTGACCCCGATCTGGAAAATCGCCAGCAGTTGGAATCGCTACAGACCGAAGTGGCGAAGAACCAGCGCCAACTGGAAGAGACGGTAGATACCCTGATCTCCCCGCAGGAGATGCCTGAATTGCTCAAAGATCTGTTAGTTCGGCAACGGAAGCTGCGGTTATTGAGTTTGGAGAATTTGCCCGCGGAGCTGTTGCAAGTCAATGAACAGGTGGCCGACGAGGTGTTAACTCCGGTGCTGTATCGGCATCGTTTGCGGCTTGAGTTTTCTGGTGATTACCTGGCCACGCTGGCTTACCTGAAGCAACTTGAAGAGCTTCCCCGCCGTCTGGTTTGGGAAGATGTAGAGATAGAAACTCTGGAGTATCCGCAGGCCAAAGTTCGTCTGCAAGTTTACACTCTGAGTCTGACCAAAGGGTGGATTGGTGGTTAAGAGAATCATTTTTCTTAGTTTTTTTTTGCTGGCCAGCACATCACTGTGTGCGGCCGATGAAAACCCTTTGAGGGACCCTTTGCGGCCCCGCGGATTTCAGGGCACGACTTCGGCAAAAGCACCGGCTACACAGCCTGCCGTGAAAACTGCCGAATGGCGATTGGGTGCTGTGCTGCTTTCGGCCGAGCGGTCTGTCGCAGTCATCAACGGCCAGTCTTTACAGGTCGGAGATCTGTTGGAAGGCTATAAGTTGGTCAGTATTGAGGCGGATCAGGTTTTGTTGCAGAAAAAACGAAAAAAGCTTGTATTGCACCGGGCTGGGACCGGTTTTAAAAAGGTACTCTCTTCTGAGAGTGTCGTGAAAGGGAGTCAGCCGTGAAATTGTTGTTGTTGAAAAGCTTCGGGGTTCTGACCGCTTTTCTTAGCCTGGCCGTATTTTTTGCTGGCTGCGCGCCGGCTCCACGAGGTGGGGAACCCCTGGGGGCAATTAATCAGGCATTGGTTGAATCGCCAGCGGAGCAGGTTGCGACCAAGGCATCGCCACCACCACCGCCAGCGGCGATCCGGTCAGCGTTGATTCCTTCAGCAAGACAGCACAGAGCAGCGTCTCCGGTCGGCCAGGCAAAGTTTGATATCGCCGCCAGCGAGGTTCCGGCAGGCGAATTCTTTATGGGCCTGGTTGCAGGCAGTTCCTCTAATATGGTTGTCCATCCCGACGTCAACGGCACTATCAGCGTTGATCTAAAAAACACCAGCGTCGCTGAGGTCCTCGAGGTTATTCATAACGTTTATGGCTACCCCTATTTCAGAACCGGCAGTGTCTATCAGGTGATGCCGGCTGGTCTACAAGCGCAAACCTTTCAGGTCAACTACCTGAACTTGATCAGAAGAGGCAAATCTGAAACTCGAGTCAGCTCTGGACAGATAACTCAGGTTGATAGTGGTGACGGAGACTCAGAGGACTCTGGCTCCAGTCAAACCGGAACCGTCTCCGGTAGTCGTATCGAAACTGAATCGACCGCTGATTTCTGGAGCGAGTTACGAAACGCAATTGTCAGCTTGGTTGGCAATGAAGGCGGGCGAAAAGTTGTTGTCCAGCCGCACGCCAGTGTTGTCGTTGTTGTTGCCATGCCGGATGAATTGCGCATGGTAGAACAATACCTGCATACCATTCAGAGTAATCTCCAGCGGCAGGTTGTTATCGAGGCAAAAGTGATCGAAGTAAGCCTCTCGGACGGTTTTCAGTCGGGGATTAATTGGGCTGATCTAGAGCAAAACAGCAAGGGACGTGGTGCCCTGTTTGGTCAGACCGGTGGTGGTTCGGCACTTTCTGAGACGGGACTCTCTGAAACCAGTGGAAATTCCGTCAATTTTTTCGAAGGGTCCCTGCTTCCTGACGGCTTAGCCTCTTCTGCTTTTGGTGGGGTGTTCAGTGTGGCGTTGAATGTCCATGATTTTCAGGCATTTATAGAATTACTGCAAAGGCAGGGTGATGTGCAGGTTCTGTCGAGCCCACGAATCTCAACGGTAAATAACCAGAAGGCTGTCATCAAAGTTGGTTCCGATGAATTCTTTGTTACCGATATCTCCAGCGACACGACAACCGGAACTTCCACGAGTAATTCTACCGACGTGACTCTGACTCCGTTCTTTTCCGGAATTGCTCTGGATGTTACGCCACAGATTGATGCAGATGGGCGGATTACCCTGCATATTCACCCGACGGTCAGTGAAGTTGTCGACCAGACGAAAGAAATTAATGTCTTTGGAGTGAATCAATCGATTCCAGTGGCTTTCAGCACCGTTCGCGAATCGGACAGCGTTGTGCATGCTAACAGTGGCCAACTGGTCGTTATCGGTGGCCTGATGCAGGAAAAAACGACGACTGAAGAGTCAGGGGTTCCTATCCTGAGCGATATTCCCGGAGTCGGGGCATTGTTCCGTCACACCAAAACTG
>CALZLE010000458.1 GCA_945788205.1 uncultured Desulfuromonadales bacterium | reverse complement strand
TCGTTTGAAGCGCGTCGCGGAATTTATCGGCGATGAGACGTTCTGTCTGACCTACGGTGACGTCGTCTCCGCTATCGATAGAAGAGCCGCGATTGATATTAACAGACAGCAGAACTGCCTCGCAACCTTGACAGCGGTTCAGCCGCCCGGGCGCTTCGGTGCTTTTAAGCTCAGCCAGGGACAAACCACCATTCCGAGTTTTAAGGAAAAGCCTCAAGGTGACGGGGCCTGGGTCAATGGTGGATTCTTTATCCTCGAACCAGAGGTTTTGAATTATATCGAGGGTGATGAAACTGTCTGGGAAAAAGGACCTATGGAGAAATTGGCTGAGGAGGGCCACCTGGCTGCTTACCGGCACAGTGGCTTCTGGCAGCCGATGGATACCCTGCGCGACAAAATGCTGTTAGATGATCTGTGGAGCTCCGGTAATGCCGCCTGGAAGGTCTGGTGATGAATCTTGAGTTCTGGCGCGGTAAACGGGTATTTCTGACAGGACATACCGGTTTTAAAGGCAGTTGGTTGTCGCTCTGGCTACAACAGCTTGGAGCTGAGATGTGCGGTTTCGCCCTGGAGCCACCAACCACCCCGAGTTTGTTTGACGTTGGCCAGGTTGCAGAAGGCATGACATCGATCATTGGTGATATCAATGATGCTCAGCATTTCGCAGCAGTCATCAAACAGCAGCAGCCTGATATCGTCATTCATATGGCGGCTCAGCCGCTGGTGCGTTATTCCTATGATCACCCGATTGAAACCTATGCGACCAATGTCATGGGGACTGTGCATCTGCTCGAGGCTGTCCGTAAATGCCCGGGAATCAAAGCTGTCCTTTGTATCACGACCGATAAGTGCTATGAAAATCGTGAATGGGCTTGGGGCTACCGGGAAAATGAACCGATGGGGGGACACGATCCCTATTCCAGCAGCAAGGGGTGTGCAGAGCTGGCGATCTCTTCTTTGCGCCGGTCATTTTTTTCCGCGGAAACTTACCCTGAACACGGGGTTGCGGTGGCCAGTGGCCGGGCGGGCAATGTCATCGGCGGCGGAGACTGGGCGCAGGACCGATTGATTCCCGATATCCTGCGGGCGTTCGGTGAAGGGCAGCCGGTGCATCTGCGCAGCCCGGGAGCGATTCGCCCCTGGCAGCATGTCCTTGAGCCTCTTGGCGGCTATCTGACCCTTGCGCAGGCGCTTTACGAAAAAGGCCCCGAGGTTGCGGAAGGCTGGAATTTTGGGCCCCGTGATGAAGATGCTCGCCCGGTCGGCTGGATCGTGGAAAAGCTGGCTGAAATGTGGGGAGAAGGGGCAACCTGGACCTTCGATAACAATCCGCAGCCCCATGAGGCGAATTTTTTAAAACTGGATTGTTCCAAAGCAGCCAACCTTTTGCACTGGCGACCCAAGCTCGATTTAGAACAGGCTCTGCGCTGGAGTGTTGATTGGTATCAAAAATACCTCTCCGGTGCGCCGATGCGTGGACATACCCTGGCCCAGATTAAGCAATACGAGGAGTTACTGGTCGGATGATTTTTACTGAAACCGCTTTGCGCGGAGCGTACATTATTGACATCGAGGTTTATGAAGACCAGCGCGGCTACTTTGGCCGCTCCTGGTGCCAGCAAGAATTTCAAAAGCATAATCTGGTCGATTGTATGGTGCAGGGGAATGTGTCTTTTAATTTTCAAAAAGGCACCTTGCGTGGCATGCACTATCAAGCCGAGCCGCACTCCGAGGTGAAATTGGTTCGTTGCGTGCGGGGGAGAATTTATGACGCGATCATCGATCTGCGTCCCGATTCCCCGACATTCAAGCAGTGGACTGGAGTCGAACTTTCCGCGGAAAATCGGCGTATGTTTTATGTGCCGGAGGGTTTTGCCCACGGTTTTCTGACCCTGGAGGATAACAGCGAGGTCAATTACCTGGTGTCTGAATTCTACACCCCAGGGCACGAACGGGGAATCCGTTACAATGACCCCGCATTTGGCATTGAATGGCCGGGTGGGGATATTTCAGTGATTTCTGATAAAGATCGCAGTTGGCCAGATTATCCAGCAGCAGGATTCCATATCCAAAAATGATGGTCTTTCTACGTTACCTTGATAAAGACTGATCGTGCCCATCGGAGTTTTCCTGCCTCTTCAGTCCGCCGCCAAATGATTTTGCTGATTCGGTGGAAGTGCTTTTTATAGTCAAGCCTTAACCCTTATTGAGTTTATTGATTCAGAAAGAGCCAGTCATGATTATCGTTGATTCTGCACTGAGAAAACGGGAAGAAGAGGGGAAGCCGATTCGCGTCGCTGTTTTGGGCGCAGGGTATATGGGCCGGGGCATTGCCTATCAGATTCTCAAGGCGGTTCCGGGAATGCGTCTGGTTGCGGTTTATAACCGCACTCTCGAGATGGCAAAAAGGGCTTATCAGGATGCAGGCGCAGAGGACTTCAAAGTCATCAGTTCGTCCTCTGAATTGGAAGATGTTATTCGTCAGGGCGGTTATGCTGTCACGGATAATGTCATGGCTGTCTGCGAGGCGGAGGGGATCGACGCTGTTGTTGAGGTCACCGGCACCATTGAATTTGCCGCTCATGCAGTGATGCGCGCCATGGAGCACGGCAAGCACATCGTATTGATGAATGCTGAACTTGATGCCACCGTCGGACCAATTCTGAAGACTTATGCTGATCGTCACGGGGTTGTGTTGACCAACTCAGATGGGGATCAGCCGGGTGTCATTATGAATCTGTTTCGCTGGGTCCGCTCCATCGGTATGAATCCGGTTTTGGCTGGGAACATGAAGGGGTTGCAGGATCCCTATCGGACCCCGGAAACGCAAAAGAGTTATGCCGATCAGTACAACCAGAAACCGTTTATGGTGACCTCCTTTGCCGATGGGACCAAAATTTCCATGGAAATGGCGGTGGTTGCCAATGCGACTGGTTTTCGCGCTGGGAAGAGGGGGATGTACGGACCAGAATGCGATCATGTCAATAATTCTCCTGACCTGTTTCCAAAAGAGCAGATGCTGCAGGGGGGCTTGGTTGATTACGTATTAGGCGCTCAGCCTGCAGGTGGTGTTTTCGTGATCGGTCACAACGATGAGCCGATTCAGCGCCAGTACATGAATTACTACAAGATGGGAGAAGGGCCATTTTATGTGTTCTACATTCCCTCGCATCTTTGTCATCTTGAAACACCCTTGACGGTGGCTCGCGCAGTCCTTTTCGGCGACGCTTCCGCGACCCCGCTGGACAAACCTGTCTGCGAGGTGGTCGCAGTTGCCAAGCGCCCACTGAAAAAAGGCGAAACTCTTGACGGGGTTGGCTGTTTTACCAGCTATGGGGTCATAGATAATTCTGAAATTTGCCGCGGTGAAAATTTGCTGCCAATGGGGCTGGCTGAAGGCTGCACTTTAAAGGGGGATCTACCGATCGACACTCCATTGACAATGGATGATGTCCTTTTTCCTGACAACCGGCTTTGTGACCAGCTTTTCGCCGAACAAACAGCAAGGTTCGGCTGAGTTCCGGTGATTCAGCAATCTGAATCGGACATTTTCTTATGACATCAATTGCCAATAAGTTGGTTTCAGGC
>CALZLE010000457.1 GCA_945788205.1 uncultured Desulfuromonadales bacterium | reverse complement strand
TTTTTGAGAATCCTGGACATGCTCTCAGTTTTATTGATGGCCCGGCAAAGGCTTTCTATCAGCAGGGGCAACAAAAGCGGCAAAATTATTTTTATGACAAACCTTTTCCGTTCAAAGCTGAGCTGTTTTCGATGATGGATAAGGGGCAGGTACCGCCTCCAGTCGCTCAAGCCAACTATCTGATTTTTATCAAAGGTATTCCGGCTGATTTGAACTCCGGGTCTCGGCTTAATCTGCATGCGACACGTCTCGTTATCCCTTGTGCAAATGAGAACTTGATGCTCAATACCGAAAGTTTTCCAACACGAGCAACTCCCTTTACCTGGTATCCGGAAACTTGCGGAGAAGTGAATTTAAAAATTGAATTTGAAAACAACCTGATTCTTGAAAAATCTTATTCATTGCCCAATTTCATCAGGGTTTTCGAAGATGGTCAGGCAACCTATACACCGCGGGATTTCCCGAAACAAAAAAAGGTCTTAGAGCGTTCGGAAATTCGTCGTATCAAGGTTAAATATCAATTGAGTGGGAAAAATTTGCGGACCATCAAAGCTCTCAACCAATGGACTCTTGGCACTGTTCCCCAGGAGATTGGTCAATGCTGGGATTAGGCAAAACTAGCTCTTCATGGGCCTGGGTTGCTCATGGAAAACATCCTGTCGCCAGCGACTTCTTTACGCTGGGCGAAGGAGATTCTACGACCAAAGCAATTTGTACTTGGCTGGATCGCGGTTATCAGGGGTTAGGGCGACGGGGCTCACTGGACTCTATTTCGTGGCGGTTTTGGATTAAAACACCGCACAGGGATGCTTTGAGTTGCGGTCTACTTAAAAACAGTTGTGATCAAACCGGTCGCACACATCCATTACTTTTCATCGGTAGTGGATCTGTCAATAAATGGGCTGAGCACCTGGAGTTGTTGCCTGCGGCACTGGAGGCCAGTTGGGCTCAAATGGAGTATTTGGGTGTCAAGCGTTACGAGCAATTGAACCAGCTAAAAAAAGACCTCTGCCAAATTCCTGCTCCGGTCAGTAACTGGACCAAGCTAACAGGTAGGTTTAAGCCCTCTCCAGAGGGCACTCATTGTGAAAAGCCTAACGATTTTGAGTTTATGGCGTTGGCGAGAAAAGGAAATTTTTACCTGCCACTGACTGCCGTTCACGGTGGCGATGTCTCCACGCTGATAGCCTATTCGCACATGCTTTTAAGTGCTAAGGGCAATAAAGCGCCCACGGCTGTGTTTATCGGCGGTGGAGTTGCCTGCCCACTATTGGTGGTTATGTTCAGGTCTCTGGCCATTTCCGATTTTGAAAAGCTCTGGAAACTGTCAATCTCCGAAAACAGAGATGTTGACACCTGTCGGATGGGAGAGTTCTAGACAGTAAATAGTGTCATGATAAGATTTTCCATCAGCTTGAGGTGAAGGTTTCTAAGTTCCTGTTACAATTGAGATCAAAGTCGCTTCTTAATTAGAATGGGGGGTATGCGTGGACGCAAAAGAACTTCTCAGAGCAGGTCGACTTTCAGAGGCTCGTGAAAAGCTCGCAGCAGATGTTAAAGCTGCGCCAGCAGACCAGTCGGTTCGCACTTTATTATTTCAGGCCTTGGTTTTTGCCGGGGAATGGGAGAAGGCGCAACGACATCTGGAGACTATCGTTTTACAGAATCCCAACTCCGAAACTGGTGTTCAGGTTTATAAAAACTTACTGCATGCCGAAAAAGAGCGCCTCGAAGTTATTACCGAGGGACGCCGACCTTCTTTTCTGCCGGAAACACCAGACTATGCAGATATGTACCTCAATGCCTGGCAAAGCCTGCAAGCAGATCAGCTTGATTCCGCAGAAGAAAAATTTACTCAAATCGATAAGCAGATTCCACAATTAACTGGCACCCTCAACGGTAAAAAGTTTTCCGGTTTTTCCGATACCGATCGCTTTCTAGCACGATTTTTAGAAACTTTTACTTATGAACGTTATGTGCTGATTCCATTTGAGGCAATCAGAGAACTGAATATTGGCGCACCGAAAACCCTTTTTGACCTGATTTGGATTGAAGCTCAGCTCACAACCTGGGGGGGGCTGAATGTCAACTGTTTCTTGCCTGTTCTTTACCCGGAATCTTATCGGCATGCTGATGATCTTGTGCGCTTAGGCAGAATGACCGACTGGCAGCCTTTGGGCGGTGGCTATTCGAAAAGTGTCGGGCAACATGTTTATCAGGTTGGAGCGGACGAGGTTAGTCTTTTGGACGTGCGTGAACTTGTTTTTTTCAGCGAACCAGTAGAGGTTTTATAAATGCCAACGATGATTGACGTTGCCGATGTTTTAGCCCCGATAGCAGGGGAGAATCCTGCCGGAGAAGACCTCCGTTATGATGCCGTTTATGAAGAAATCAAGGAAGCCAGAAAAGCTGATGATCAGCTGGATAGAGGGGACTGGCAGCGAGATTTAAAATCCGCAGATTGGCAGACGGTTGTGAAACTCTCAGCGGAGACATTGTCGCTGAGATCGAAAGATCTCCAATTGGCCGTCTGGTTAACGGAAGGCCTGGTTAAAACGATCGGCTTTTCCGGGTTGTCTAAAGGGTTACAGGTCATCAACGGGTTGTTGCAAGATTTTTGGTCGTCTTTTTATCCGCTTATTGAAGATGGCGATTTGGATTTTCGTTCCGGCCGACTGGCATTTCTCAACGACAAGCTCTGGCTTTCTATCAAGCATATTCCCCTTACTGATAAAAGCAAAACGTCGGAATACTCCTGGCTGGATTGGCATGAGTCTCGGCAGATCGGTTATGAGAAGGACACCGTCTCTGCGGACGGCGATGTTGATGAGAAGAAGCAGGAGCGGAGAAATGCAGCGATCGCTGAAGGAAAGGTTGCACCAGAAGAGTTTGATAACGCACTTGCTGTGACCCCGGAAAATTTCTCCCGTAGCCAATTCAACTCTTTGCAGGAGTGCCAGGAAGAGTTCGGTCGACTCGATGACATCATAGATGAAAGGTTTGGCAACGAAGGGCCGTCTTTGGCCCAGCTCAAAGAAACTCTCGATGACTGCGAGCAGTTTTTCAGGCGCCTCTTTAAAGGTAAGGGTTGGGCTATGGACACTGAGGAGAATAATTCATCCGCCGACAGTGCTGAGGAGACCGTTGAGCCTGAGCTGAGCGAAGCACCTGACGAGGAATCCTTGCCCGGGACGGAAGAAACACTGTCCGCAGCTCCCCCGCAGGTGGTACCGAAGACAATAGTCGCAGCCTCAGATGCAGCTGAGAACAGTGTCTGGGAGCGCGCGGTCGGACTTTTGCGGGGGAAAGATCTCGACGCGGCACTGGCTCTGCTTTTTGATGCTTCTTGCAGTGCGCTGTCGACGCGGCAAAAGAATCGCTATCGTCTTTACATGGCCAAGTTGTGCCTGAAGGCGAACCGGGTCGATTTAGCCAAACCCATTCTGGAGGAACTGAATACTCTGATCGAGGAGTTACAACTCGAGCGCTGGGAATCTCCGACCTGGGTGGGAGAGGTGCTGGAGGCACTCTATCTTTGCCTGACCGCTTCCGATGAGCGCTTTCATGACCCTGATCGTGCAGAAGAGCTATTGAAAAAACTCTGTACCACAGATGTGACCAAGGCAATGAACTATAAAAGTTGAGGCGACAAACAGGTAGAACAAAGCAGAATATTTTCATTTCTTAAGCAGTGGAAAGGAGGTCAGCTATGGCCAAAGAAAGCCAGCAACACAAGATCGACAGAGTTAGGGCTCCAAGGGTACACATCACCTACGACGTTGAGATAGGTGATGCGATCGAAATGAAAGAGATTCCGTTTGTAGTTGGAGTTCTGGGAGATTTTTCAGGCAAGCCTGATGAGCCGCTACCAAAACTGAAAGATCGCAAACTGGTTGAAATTGATCGAGATAATTTCAACAGTGTCCTCGCCGGAATCAAACCCAGGGTTGCTTTTAAGGTCGATAACAAGCTGACCGATGAAGATAGCAAAATCCCTGTAGAGCTTCGTTTCAAATCGATGGATGATTTTCATCCCGAGCAGGTGGCGAATCAGGTAGAGCCGGTCCGCAAATTGGTCGAAGCCAGAACCAAGCTTTTTGAGCTGCTTAGTAAATTGGATGGAAATGACAAGCTTGATGAGCTGCTTCAGGAAGTAATCCACAACAGTGATGCCTTGAAACAGCTGGGCGATGAAGCCGGAATCGCCAACGCTGGAGATGAGTCGAAAGACGCTTAGGAGGATGCCATGGCAGAAAAAGATGCTGCAGCTCAAGCCGAACCATC
Source organism: uncultured Desulfuromonadales bacterium (assembly GCA_945788205.1). GTDB lineage: Bacteria > Desulfobacterota > Desulfuromonadia > Desulfuromonadales > Geopsychrobacteraceae > Malonomonas. Next base: position 41 of record CALZLE010000457.1, on the reverse strand, counting down.
AGCGGCTGAGGGAGCGCAAGAAGAAAAAAGCTTACTTGACC
>CALZLE010000456.1 GCA_945788205.1 uncultured Desulfuromonadales bacterium | reverse complement strand
TGTGCACGGCTGGCCGATGCCGGGATTCCCCTGGGCAACCAGAGCGTCCTGATGCGCGGCATCAATGACGATCCGCTGGTGATGAAACAACTGATGCAGAAGCTGCTGACCATCCGCGTGCGCCCTTATTACATCTACCAGGCCGATCTGGTACAGGGCACCGACCACTTCCGCACCAGCGTCGAGGAGGGGCTCGAGGTGATCCGCGGTCTGCGCGGCCACACTTCCGGGATGGCGGTGCCGGCGTTTGTTATCGACGCCCCTGGGGGGGGTGGCAAGATTCCGCTGCTGCCCGATTACCTGCAGTCGCTTGGCAGCGAAGTGATTCTGAAAAACTACCTGGGTGAGACCTACCGCTACGTGAATGCGGCCTCGAAGCCGGAGAAGGAATTGATCCGCAAGATCGTCAACGAGAAGCTGTGACGTGCAGCCCCCATCGCACATTGGAAAAAGCCCCTGCTGAAACCAATCCAGGGGGCAATTAACGTGTTGAAAGCCGTCTCCTGATTTTGGAGACGGCTTTCACACTCTCAGAGACAAGAAAGCCCCCAAGCGTCTGTTGGCAAGAAATCCAACAATTATCGACTTGTCGGATAGAGAACGGACCGTTTTCTGCCTGAAATCCTCACCCTGCCGAAAGTGTCCTGTAAGTTGTTCAGTATTGCTTTGACGGTCAGAATGTCGGCCAGATCGAGCATGTTCTGAATATCGCACATTGCAGTAATCTGCTCAGTGAAAGTCTTCTTCACGTTGGTGCCGAACAGCTAGAATTGTGACTGTTTTGTTGTCCTCAATTTCAAAGAGGACTACATAGCCCCTTGCTCCAAAGGGAATGATCATTTCACGGAGCAAGGGATCTTCTGGTGTCGCTTTTCGGCAAGAGAACGGAAAGTCCTGGAGGAATTCGGTGCCTTTTCGAATGGCGTCAAGTGCTTTTCGGGCAGCCAAGATATCGTGCTCAATGAGAAAACCATAGAGGCGAACAATATCGTCTTTAGCCTCTTTGGTGTAACGAACCTGGTAACTCACTTGCCGATAGTCTTTTCTGCCTGAGTGAGCATGTCGTTCAATTCACCAAAAACATCTTCTGCAGAAAAATATTCGCCGGTCCGCCGCGCTTCCTCTCCGGCCGCAAGTCCACGTGCAATAAACTCCTGCTGGGCTTTCCGATGCTGAATGCCTGCCCGCAAAGATTCTTCCATAAAGCTGGAGAGAGTCTCGCCTTCACGCAAAACTTTTTCAGCCGCTTGGCGAAGCTCGGGCTCAACCCTTAACGATGGAATAGTTGAAGTTTTCATTTTTTAACTCCCTGCGTTGCATTTGCAATACATTCTATCGAAGATCTATGTCCCCGGCAATTCTTTTTGTCTGATATGTGCACCAACGCAAGAATCGCTTACTGTTTGGGCGATTTAAAGAAGTGACTAACAATAAACTAGTTCTAAATTCCCATCATTGTTTTGTTTTCGATCAGGTAATCGATAACTGCTCGTACTTTAAGGGGTAAGTGGGAGCGTTGGGGGTAGACAGCATAGATGCCAACGGCCTCAGAGCGATAGTCAGAAAGCACCTGGACGAGGCGACCATCTTCCAACTCAGGTATCACCATTAGCTTTAATAACTGACCGATTCCCATACCCGCTTTTATCATTTCCAACACCGACGGTGCACTATTTGAACGGGCTCTCCCGTAAAGCCGGATCTTTTGCTGATCTCCTTTGGGCCCCAGCAGGTGTAGCTGATAGGGTTGCTTCTTGCGAGTAAAGGCGACCCATTGATGATTTACCAATTCAGCAGGGTCCTGTGGTGTTCTGTGGCGATCCAGATAGCTTGGTGATGCAATGATTATTTCCTGCAGATCAGCTATTTTTCGAGCAATCCAGCCAGACTCATTCAGGTGACCGATACGTATCGCCAGGTCAACCTGTTCCTCGACCAGGTTGATGACCTCATCACTGCCATCAATTTCGAGAGATAGCTTCGGGTATTTTTCCATAAAGGGCCCAAGCATTGGAACCAAATGGCCGGCAGCAAAGTCATGACTGCAGCTGATCTTTAGAGTTCCGCTTGGTTCCATGCTGAACTGGCCAACCTGTTGGTTCGCCTCATCTGCAGCGTCCATCATCTGCCGACATCCGGCCAAATAGATTTCACCAGCCTCGGTCAGATTGAGTTGCCGCGTGGTGCGGTGCAGTAATCGCGTGCCTAAACCTTCCTCCAGTTGGCTGACCTGTTGACTTACTGCTGACTTGGTAATCCCCAGTTTCTTCGCAGCAGCGGAGAAGCTTCCATGGTCGACTACCTGTACAAAGGTTGCCATCGCTCTATAGTTGTCCATCTGCACCCCAGTGTTTAAATTTACTAAACAGTAATATCATTTTTATCGGGATTATCAAGCAGAGATGGCGGGGCTATCCTTGAATCATCATTCATTCACACGTTAAGGAGAATACCCGTGAACAATTCTATTCTCGTCATCGGAGCAACCGGAAACCTCGGTAGCGAAGTCACCCGTCAACTTGTTGTCAAAGGACTCAAGGTTCGGGTCGGGGTGCGCAAGCCCGAGCAATACGAAGCGCCCTCATCTCTGGTTGAGGTTGTTCGGTTCGATTTTGACGATCCGACCAGTTATTCCCCGGCCCTGGAAAGCATTGAAAAACTTTTCTTGATTGCGCTTCCTCTGGACCCTGATGCTCCAGCTGTACTGGCTCCAGTGATTCAGGCCGCGAAACAGGCAGGCGTGAAACAGATCGTCTTCAACAGCGCCTTTGGGGTTGACCAGAATGAGGAGGCCCCGTTGAGAAAGGTAGAACGTTTACTTGAGGGATCTGGCATTGTCCATACCGTCCTGCGCCCGAACTTCTTTATGGACAATTTCTCCAACGGATTTATCGCCCCCACGATTCAAGGCGCTGATGGCATCTTTGTCGCGGCTGAAGATGCCAAGACCAGCTTCATCGCCATTGCAGATATTTCTGCTGTGGCAGTCGCAGCACTGACCGAGGCTGGCCATGAAAACAAGGCCTACAACCTGACCGGGCCTGAAGCTCTTGAGCATTCTTATGTTGCGTCAGTCCTCTCTGAGGTTTCTGGTCGGACGATAAGTTATCAGCCAATTTCAGAAGAAGTGATGTGCCAGGGAGCCCTCGATCAGGGTCTTCCAGCACCAAGCGTCGATTATC